>NZ_JBMLTR010000007.1:0-140465 GCF_049239865.1 Aquidulcibacter sp. | reverse complement strand
GGATCGGCAAGAACAAGATGGTCGACAAAGCGAAGAACTAATCGGTTTGCCGATCCAATCCTATTCTTCTCAAAATGAAAGGCCCGAGATTTTTTCTCGGGCCTTTTTGCTTGGCTAGAAAATCGAATAGCCGCCGTCGATCACCAGCGTATCACCGGAATGATAGGCCGAAGCTTGGCTGGCGAGATATACGGCGATGCCGCCAAAATCATCTGGCGTGCCCCAGCGGCGGGCAGGAACGCGAGGGATGACCTTCTCGGCAAAGGCGGGGGAGTTTTGCGCCATTTCTGTCATGTCGGTGGCAATCCAGCCCGGCAGGATGGCGTTAGCCCGCACGCCATAGCGCGCATGTTCGACCGCAATCGACTTAATCATGGAAATCACCCCGCCCTTGGTCGCGGCATAAGCCTCATTGCGGGCAGCGCCTTCAATGGCAGCAAGAGAAGCAACCCCTACCAAAGAGCCACCCGGATTGCCCGCCTTTGCGCGCTCAACCATATGGCGGCACGCCTCGCGCAGGGTGAAGAATACGCCATCGAGATTGACGGCCAAGGTCTTCCGGTAGGTCTCGGTGCTCATGTCAACAAAGCTTGGCGCACCATAGCCGACGCCAGCATTGGCAAAAACGGTGTCTATGCGGCCCATTTGCGCGACTGTGTCGGCCATCGCGGCAACCACTTGTTCCTCATGCGCCACATCGACTTCCCAAGCCTTGGCTTTGACGCCATAGGCTGCGAGCTTAGCCACCGCTTCTTGGTTGGCAGCAGCCTTGCGGCCCCAAATGGCAACATCGGCCCCGCAGGCGGCAAGGGCTTCGGCCATGCCAAGGCCAATGCCGCGATTGCCGCCTGTAACCAATGCGACATGTCCGGCTAAATTGAAGGGTTGATAGGCCATGGTGCTTCCCCGAGTCTTTTTGAGTTGATGTGTTCGCCACACTAGCAAGCGCCCATCAGCGCGCAAGTGTTGAATGGTTTGTGCTTGAAGCGCGGACTCGCTATGAAACACGCCCATGTCCTATTCAGATTCGTCGCCAAATCCTGTTGTTCGTTTGACCCGTGACGGATCTGCTCGGATCAGTGTGGTTGTTCCCTGCTATAATGAAGAGGCTGTCATTGGCCTTTCGCATGCGCGGCTGAAAGCAGTCCTTGAGTCATTGGTCTCAACCGAACGCATGGATTATGAAATCATCTATGTTGATGACGGCAGCCGCGATCTGACCGCGACGAAATTGACCGATCTTGCAGCTGGTGACGCCCATGTCCGGGTCGTGATGCTGTCGCGAAATTTTGGCCATCAGCCTGCGGTGACAGCGGGTTTTGATCAGGCCAATGGCGATTGCGTGGTAATCATCGACGCCGACCTGCAAGACCCACCCGAATTGATTTCCGACATGGTGAAGTTGTGGCGTGAAGGCTATGATGTGGTTTATGGCCAACGCACGGACCGCGAGGGCGAGAGCGCCTTTAAGCTTGCCACAGCACGGGTGTTCTATCGCGGGCTGAACTCCTTGTCAGATGTCGAGATCCCCCTTGATGTGGGCGACTTCCGCCTGATTGATCGCCAAGTTGTGGATGCCATTGGCTCGATGAAGGAACGCGATCGTTTCCTGCGCGGCATGATCAGCTGGGTTGGTTTCCGCCAAACTGCTTTGCCGTATCGCCGGGCGGCGCGGGCAGCAGGGGAGAGTAAGTATCCGCTGCGCAAGATGGTTTTGTTCGCGTTGGACGGCATGTTGTCCTTCTCGCTCGCACCGTTGCGCTTTGTGATCACACTCGGACTAGCCATTTTTGTCCTTTCTAACGTCGGCATTGTCTATGCTGTTTTAAACCGCTTGCTGACAGATCAATGGGTCAGCGGTTGGACCATGTTGTTCATCGCCGTCATGTTTATGGGCGGGATGCAATTGATGGTTCTCGGCATGATTGGTGAATATGTCGGCCGCATCTATATGGCTTCCAAAGAAAGGCCGCTTTATCTGGTAAAGCGCTTTATCGGTTTCCATGACCGGGGCTGATCTGCGCGCCAAAGCAATTTTGGGTTTGCGCTATGCCATTGCTGGCGGCCTGACTTCGCTTGTTTATATCGTCGTCTACAATCTGATGGTTTATCTAGGCTTGGTGCGCTTTTTCTCGTCCAATTTGGCCTATGGCGCGGCGCTGTTATTCCAATATTCCGCGCACGGGAAATTCACTTTTGGCCATCGCGAAACAAAGCCCGGTACATTGTGGCGCTATTTGATTGCGGTGGGGGTTGGCTTCCTGATCGCTGCCCTCATCAGCCAAGCCAATACTAAGTTGTATGATTTGCCCGATTTGGCCGTATCGGCCATCGTGATGGTGATTGTGGCTTGCACCAATTTCCTCTTCTTCAATTTCTGGGTCTATGCAGACCAGACCTCCAAGCCGCTTCAAGGTGATCATGGCAAAAGTTGAACCTGTATCCAACCTGTATATTTTGGGCGGGCTAGTGATTGTGGTGTTGGGGATCGTTTTATCCCTCATTGTTTTGCCGGGGCCTGACTTGTTATGGCGCCTGCACATCGCCGATGGCTTGCTCAACGGCAAACAGATGTATCGGGATTTGCTTGAAGTTAATCCGCCGCTTTGGTTCTGGGCAGCTTTGCCGGCAGCTTGGCTGGCGCAACAAACACCGATTTTGGCCTATCATGCGCTGATTGGGATCAATATGGCTGTGATTATCTCAGCCACTTTTCTGCTGTTTCATTTGGCCAAAAAGACGCTGGGAGCGTCGGCAGCAGCCGCAACCGCTTTTGGTTTTCTATTCGCCTTATGCTTGGTGAGCGTCGGAGACTTTGGCCAGCGCGAGCAATCGCTGATGATGGCTTGCGGCCTTTGGATCGCCTTATTAAGCGCCCGTTTAGAGGGGCGAGAGGTGGCGCTGCCGATTGCGATTTTGGTCGGCCTCATTAGTGCCTATGGCTTTGCCCTTAAACATTATTTTGTTCTCCTGCCACTCGTCTTGGAAGCATGGTTCTTGTGGCGTCAAAAGCGCGCGTGGACACCCTTCCGGCCGGAGAACTTTACCTTGGCCATTTGCGCGCTGGCATATGCTGCCGCGATTTGGAGGTTCGCCCCGGATTTTCTGGGTCGCATGTTGGACTTGATACAAACGGCCTATTACGCATTTGGGCCTTGGAATGCCTTTTCATCCTTCGAGCGCAAGGTTCGATTGGGGATGCAAGGACTGTTTGTCTTTGTCCCCTTGGCCATCATGGTTTTGACCAAGGAACGGCGTCCGTTTTGTATCGCCTTGGCGATTGCCATTGTTGTGTGTCTCGCCATCGTCATGCTTCAGCAAAAGGGGTGGCGCTATCATTTTGTCGCGGCCCATGGCTTGTCTGTCGTGTTGTCAATCATGATCGTTCAGCAAACGTTCGCCAAACAAGAAACGCGCTCAAAAGTGGCATTGCCTCTTTTGGCGACGCTGACCTTGATTTGGACCCTCGTTGCCATGCCAGCCATTGGCAGCGTTCAGACTCGGGGTCAGATCATTGAGCCGCTGATAAGGTCGATTGTCGCCAAAGAACCGAAAGACAGCCGCATCTTCATCCTGTCGATTGGGCCGGATAATGCCTTTCACCCACTCGCCGATGCCGGTCGGTCCTATTGGTCGCGTTATTACTCCATGTGGATGATGCCGGGTCTACTGACACCGAACAAAAGCCCGAAGCTGGAAGCCATTCGAAAGGTTGAAAAGGAGCGGGTGAGAGCTGAATTTATTGAAGATATCCAATGTAGTCGGCCAAACCTAATCATTGGAGAGGTCGGGTACGTTCGAACGCCAAATCCAATACGATTTGACGCGATTAGCTATCTCACCGAAGACCCAAACTTTAAGGCTTGGCTAGACGCCCATTACGTCATTGAGCGTGATATTGGGCCTTACCCAATCCGGCGCGTAAATCCGGCGAAACCGCCTTCGGCACCGTGCAACCGCGTTCCTAAGCAGCCTTAACAATCACGACCAGCGACACGCCCAAGGGCAGGGGGAGGCGGCCGATCAAGTGACGCTCAAACGCAAAAATCGCTTCCAGCAGATTGTTCAGCCAGTTTGACGGCATGCCCGTATCGACTTCTTTGCTGCCGGTTAGATTTTTCATCCACCGCACCCCGGCGATCATAGGCAAAAGCAGGGTGTTGAAGTAGCTCATCATCTCGATTTTGAGGCCAGCGGCTTCGATAGCGGCGCGAAGCGTCTGCGCCGTATAGCGCCGCTTATGGTGATGCTCCTCATCATGTGGACTCCACAGCGACGGCATGGCGGGCACGGTCAACAGAAAGCTAGCGCCGGGCTTTAACTTGTTGGCCACGGCCTTCAATGCCGCGACATCGTCATCGACATGCTCCAACACATCTAACATGACGGCGAGGTCGAGGCTGCCATCGGCTAAAGGCAAACCATCGGGCAACCGGCCTTCCAACACCGTGGCGTCGGCACGCGTAGCTGCGTAAGCGCGCGCATCGGCATCTGGTTCAACTGCTGTCAATTGGCCAAAGCGTGCGAGGACAGGCAAATTCGAACCCGTGCCACAGCCAATTTCCGCAATCGCCAGATTGGGGCGCTTAGCAATATGTTGCGTGATCATTTCAGCCACAATGCGCCGACGGGCGCGGTACCACCAGTGATTTTCATCAATGGCTGCCATTTCAGTATAGGCGGAACGTTCCATGCACTCTGGCTCCCTGCCACCCAAATCAAGGATGGACTTAACCGCGCTCCCATAGCAAAGGGCACGATGACAGTGGATTAACAAGGCAGCTCTAGCTGCAATTTTATGCATATTTATACGGAACGCGCTGAAAATTGCTCAGAAAAAGGGCCATTGAGGCCAAGTTGCGCAGTTCTCGCTGTTCTAGCTTGGCATAGGACCTGCTACAGCGCGCACTCCCATCCAACAATTGTTCTAGATCAAACCCAGTTGCACCTCGGTCATTCATGACACTTACTTCGTCCCTCTTGTCCGGCTCACGGTCGGCTACCTGGTCCAAAACCACCACGACGGCTCTATTCAGCCTGGTCTTGGCTGGGATTTTGGTTGTCGGGTTGTGGGCGATGCTGCAGCTGACTCCGACTGGGGACATCGTCTGGCGTCTTTATGTTGCCGAACAGGTCGCGCATGGCAAAGTCATCTATCAAGATGTGATCGAGACCAATCCACCTTTGTGGTTCTGGGCGGCCCTGCCTTGGCATTATGTCGGTCAGATCCTCGGTGTCGCGCCCTATCAAGTCTTGGCCGTCGGCGTAACAGGGTTGACGATGGCGGCCTTGTGGACGTTCAACAGCCTGACGCGGGACTTGATCCCAATTGGCCAACGTCAAGTCGTCCTGCTGGCAATGGCCGTCTCCTATCTGATTTTGCCTTTGGGCGAGACCGGGCAGCGAGAGCATGCGTTCTTTGTCGCATCGGTTTTGTGGACCGCACTGGCAGTCGCCCGCATGGAAGGCAAGCCGATCTCCTCCGCGGCCCTTCTCATGACGCTTGCCTTCTCAGCATACGGATTTGCGCTCAAGCATGTGTTTGTGCTTGTGCCGCTTTTGATCGAGGGATGTATGTTTGCGCGTTTACGCCGCAACTATCGCCCGATCCGCTTTGAAACTTTAGGCTTAGCCGCTGCAGCGATCGCTTACACAATTGCCTTGTTATTGTTCGCACAGGACTTCTTCTCTCGCATCGTGCCAATGGTCATGGTGGCCTACTCCAATTTTGGACCTGTCATGCAGCTTGCGCCCAGTAGGCGCTTGGGGTTCATCTTGGGCTCTACCAGCTTTGCGATTGTCCCCTTTGTTTTGGCTCTATTGGCCTGGGACAAGCGCTCCCTGACCTTGGGTCTCTTGGTGACGCTGACGGCCATGCTTTTGGCCATTTGGCTGCAGATGAAGGGCTGGCGTTATCATATGCTGGCGGCCCAAGGTCTGTCCTTGATGCTGGTGGTTAGCATTGGCGCAAAAATGGTGGCAGAACGGCGTTGGGTCGTTGCGGTCCTCGCGGCTTTTGGTCTCGCAATTCTGTCTCATCAAGCCATCTATAAGCCGATCAACCGGGTCTTAATGACCAAGGGCCAGCCAGTTTTCCCGACCTTGCGTAAGTTTGTGAAAAATGAGCCGCAAGATAGCCGGATTTCCATCCTGTCCATTTCGCCCGAGCATGCTTTCTACATTGTCCGCATTCTCAATCGGCCGATCATCTCCCGTCACTACGGCATGTGGATGCTGGTCGGATTGGAAGTCCCGCAAGTGGACCCCAAGAAAGAAGCCTTCCGCAAGATGGAGTTGGACCGCGTGCGGCGTGAGTATATCGCCGACCTCACCTGTCGTCCGCCGGATGTAGTGGTTGAAGAATATGGCCGCGTTTTTGCCAATCGTTTGGTCAGCTTCAACACCTTGACCTATTTGCGCGAAGACCCGGATTTCGACGCGTGGTTCGGCAAGCATTACCGCTTTGACAAGCCCTTGGGCTATCGCCAATTTGCATGGCGCTTAAAGGGCAAGCGGCCGCACGATCAACCGTGTGAACGCAATCCCTAGATATTAGTTCCGCGCCGCGCGCCACAGGCGGTGGCCAGCGTGAATGATACGGATTGTCTCATCCCACAAGCCGTAAGTCTCTAACGTATCGAGGGCGACAAAGCGCGCTTCGCTGGCGTCATCGCCTGCGGCGACGGTGCCGGAGAGATAATGGGCGACATAATCAATCAACACATAATGGCGAGTGACATCGCCCGTGGTTCGACTGGTGAATATCCCGTCCACCACATCGATCAGGCCCAGAATTTCTGCCTTAACGCCTGTTTCTTCCGCCAATTCGCGCAAGGCGGCATCCACCGCCTTTTCGCCCCATTCCAACTTGCCACCGGGCATCGACCATTCGCCTTGTCGCGGGGGATTGCCACGACGGATCAGCAGGACTTGGCCATCGTCGTTGAAACAGACAATGCCAACCGCAGGGATGGGAACAGGTTTGGCTTCCAGGGTCATGGCTTTGTGCTAGCATGGAAGCCATGTGTGGACGATATGCCGTAACATTGCCGCCTGATGCGATGGCGACCCTGTTTGGGTCGGCTGATCGGCCGAATTTGGCACCGCGCTGGAATGTCGCCCCAACCCAGCTTGCTCCCATGGTGGCTATTGGTCAGGCCGGCGACACCCGTATCCTACAAGCGCGCTGGGGCCTTCGTCCGGCTTGGATGGCGAAAGACCCACCAACAGGGCCGTTGTTCAATGCCCGTGGCGAGACAGTGGCCGATAAACCGAGCTTCCGCACCGCCTTTGCCCGCAAGCGCTGCCTGATCCCCGCCGATGGCTTTTATGAGTGGAAGCGCGATGGCAAGCAGCGCACGCCTTACTTCATCGCCCGGCCAGACGGTCAGCCTGTGGCTTTTGCTGGCCTGTGGGAGGCTGCCAAGGACGAAGACGGCGGCCTTCTCCTCTCCATGAGCATTGTCACCACCGCGGCCCGTGAAAGCTTTAGAGAGCTGCATGACCGCTTCCCCGTGGTGATTGAACCCGATCACTGGCGCATATGGCTAACTGCCAGCACCCCGCCCGACACGCTCAAACAACTGCTCGTGCCGCCACCCGATGGCGTGATGGTGCCGCGCCAAGTCAGCGACCGGGTCAATAAGGTCAGTCATGATGATGCGGCGTGCCTGAAACCGATTGACTGAAACTTTTGGTTAGCGGGCAAGATTTTGGGGAAGACAGGCTTGCAAAAATAGCGTTAGACTTTGACCTAGAAGTTTGGAATCGGACCGGATTTGCCTGCCCATCCAACCCTGCGTGCGACGCTTTAGAGACGAGGGCATTGTGATGAGTGCTGAGGTTCAACCGCTTCCCGGGCCGTCGGGTATGGGCGAGCGCCCCAAGATTACAAAGGATGTCTGGTTCCTTCTGTTTGTGGTCGGTACGGCTTTCATGGCCAGCCGGTATGACTTCCAACTCTCGACCTTGGCCTTGCCGCAATTCCAACAAGCCTTTGGCTATGATGATCAGACGTCGGTCTTGATCGGCACGATTGCCAAAGTCGGCGCGATTCCGGCGGTGATGTTGACCCTGATGGCAGACCGGATTGGCCGCAAGCCCCTTTTCTTGATGGCTATCTTGGGCTTTTCGGCATCGGCTTTGCTGACTGCTTTGGCGCAGAACCCCCTGATTTTGGCCTCTGGCCTCTTCTTCACGCGCTTGTTCACCATGGTGGATGAATTATTGGCCGTGGTGCTGCTGGCGGAGGCGGCACCACCTCAAGCCCGGGCTTGGATGTTGGGGCTCCTGTCGCTGCTTGGTGCGTCTGGTGACGGGGTGGCCTTGGCGGCCTATGGCAATTTTGCCGATCAGCCAGATGCGTGGCGCTGGATGTATGCAGCAGGGGCCGTGCCAGCGCTTTTGTCGATAGTTTGGCGGCTCGCACTACCTGAAAGCTCAGCCTTTGTTGCCGCTAAGCAAGCCAATCAAGCCGATCAATTCGCGCTGATCCGCGCCAATCGTCGACCCGTGATCCTGATTGGGATTGCCTATTTTCTGTTTTGGCTGCCGATCTCGCCGGCTCTGTCCTATAATTCGCAATATCTGCAATCCGTCGCGAAGTGGGAGCCGAGCCAAGTAGCTCTGGTTTCGTTTGCGGCGGGGATGATCGGACTTGTCGGGACGTTTCTGGGTGGACGGTTGGCGGATCGCTTCGGGCGCAAGCCTGTGGCTTTGGTTGCCACGCTGATCTGCGTTTTTGGTCTTTCAGGCGTCTATCTCAACAGCCAATTCGGTTTTGTAGGAGCCGCCCTTAGCGTCGGCTATATGGCGTGGTTTGCGGCCTCGGTGGCCTTGCGCGCGACCATGACCGAACTCATTCCAACCAAGGCGCGGGCGACTGTTGCCGGAACATCTGAGATCGGGGCGAGCAGTGGCGCGATTTTGGGCGGCAGCTTGGTTGCTTTCCTCATCCCGGTCTTGGGTGGCCTCGGCCACGCCTTGTTGGCGATGATGCCGCTGGTAGTTTTGGCCCTGGTCGCCATTGCCTTTTTACCCGAAACCAAAGGCCGGGTGCTGGGCGAAGGCGAAGAAGTGGGCGAGACCAAAGCTTAGCGGTCGAGGAAGTCTTTCGCCAAATCCACCGTGCTATGCTGGCCGACTGCGGTGCCGCACGTGCTTGACCAAGCTTGCCAGGCGGCCCGTCCTTGGTCGCGTAAGCCCGTCAAAAAGTCCCAGTCGGTGTTGAACTTGCTAGCCGCACCCAAGCCTTTGAGCGCATCGTCTGCCTTAATCGCATGGACCTTCACGTCGCGATAGCGGTCCTTCAACTTATCGCCCATCTCTTCATCCTCCAGCAAGCGCTGGACAAAGGCGATGGCGCGCAGTTCGGCAATCAGGCTGGCGTTAAAAGTGATCTCATTCAGGCGGTCCATAATGGCCGCACTGGTCTTTGGCACGGTGTCGAGCGTCTGCGGGTTCAGCGCGCAGAGCAACACGTCATCAGGCAGGCCTGCCTCATAGAAGAGCGGCCATAGCGCAGGATTGGCCATATAGCCGCCGTCCCAATAGGATTCCCCATTCACTTCCACCGCTTGGAACAGATAGGGTAGGCAGGCTGAGGCCAAGGTCACATCAGCGCTAACCTCGTGCGTGCGAAACACTTTTGCCCGCCCGCTCTTCACATTGGTGGCGGCGATAAACAGCTTAAACGGCGGGCTCTTCACCAGCCCCTCAAAGTCAACCACATCCTGAAGAGCGTCGCGTAATGGATTGAAATTCCAAGGATTAAACTCATAAGGGCTGGCGACGCTTGTCAGCGCATCAAACCATTGAAAGCTTGCCGCCTTAAACAAACCAAATGGGTCAAACGCTTTGCGAATGGCGTTCAGGCTAACCGGGCTGAAGGGGCCACGGGCGGTGCTAATCTTCTCCCAAAACCGATTGAGTGCGTCGCGCGCACCCCCATTCCCACCCGTCCGCAGGCCATCAGCGCAGACAACCGCATTCATCGCCCCAGCGCTGGTCGCGGTGATGGCGGCAATGTCAAACCGGCCTTCTTCGAGGAGGGCATCCAAAATCCCCCATGCAAAGGCCCCGTGAGAGCCACCACCTTGTAACGCGATATTGAGGGCAGGTTTGGTCATGTGCCTCAGCCCATCTTGCCCGGCGGTTGTGGGCGCGAGAACACCCAAGTTTCAGGCTTAGAGCTTGCCGCATCAAAGCGATAGCCATCCAGGTCAAAAGCTTTGATGCCTTCGGGGTCGGGGATACGATTTTCAATGCAGAAGCGCGCCATCGCGCCGCGCGCCCGCTTGGCATAGAAGCTCAATACCCGGGCCTCGCCATCTTTAATCTCTTTAAAGTTTGCGGTGATGACGCGCGCTTTTAAGGCCTTTTTCGAGACCGCACTAAAATATTCAGTCGAGGCGAGGTTCAAGACGATGGGCGCAGATTGGCCTGCCAAGTCCGCATTAATCGCCTTGGACAAACGATCGCCCCAAAAATCATACAGGCTTTCCCCGCGCTTGGTTTTCAGCCGCGTGCCCATCTCCAGACGGTAAGGCGCAATCACGTCGAGCGGGCGCAACAGGCCATAGAGGCCAGACAGGATGCGCACATGGTCTTGCGCCCAAGTCAGGTCTTCCGCGCTCAAATCCCGCGCCTGCAGGCCCTGATAGACATCGCCATTGAAGGCGAGTGCCGCTTGTAACACCTCTGGCCCATCCAAGGCCGGGTCAAAGGCCTGAAAGCGCTGGTAATTCAGCTCCGCCAAATTGTCGGATAAATGCATCAGCTTGGCGATGTCGGATCGCTTTAGCTTGGCTGTTACTTTGGCCAGCGCGGCAATATCGGCTTCCAAGCGCGGCTTGGTGGCTGGCAGCTCTGGCGCGACCGGCTCGTAATTCAGATTTTTGGCGGGAGAGAGAAGAATCAGCATGCGCTTAAAATAGGCACGCTTGACCCATATGGCGAGGGGGCAATGCGCGTGCATCGCCCCCTGCAAGGTATTTTGTGGACTGTTAGGCTGTTGTGAACGTCTGCTTAGAAAGCGCGCTTGCCCGTAATGGTCTCACCAAACATGCGGAAGTCGCCCATCAAGCTCCAAGCCGGATAGGTGAAGGTGGCGGGCTTATTCTTCTCAAAGAAGAAATGTCCAGCCCAAGCAAAGCCATAGCCAACAATTGGTGCCGCAATCAGATATTCAATGCCACCCACAACGCCCCAGAGGACGACCATCAGCAAGCACATGCAGACCAGCGCCGTGCCAACAAGATGCAGGCGACGGCTGATCACATTTTGGTGCTCAGACAGGTAAAAGGGATAAAACTCCTCAAAGCTCGCAAAGCGGGCAGGGGTGGAGCCCATATGTGAGTCTGGAGCATCGGTCGGGGCGGTGGTGGCGTGTTCGTCGGTCATGCCTTGCATGTGTGGTCGCCTACCCGGAAGCGCAAGGGCCAATTCGGGTATTTGGGGAAAAATTTATTGGGGGTGCTTCGAATAGATGCTCTTGTCTCTTCCAAGTGGGGCTAGTTTATTGGCTTGCATGGGCTTGAGTTTGCTTTTCATTTGTCTTTCCAAGTGCAGCCGGCACTAACAAGACCTTTGATTGAGTTTGCCGGTAGCTAGAGTTTTGAGACAGTTCTATTGGCGGCGATAACTTATAATTGAAAATAAGCGGAGGTTGATTGCGATGTAGTCCGTTTCGTGCCATGAAGTTAACAATAAACCTGATCAAGCAAGTCAAAGAATTATGCGCGAAGGCAACTCCAGATTAGAGTTATTGCGAGCTCGACTCGATACTCCCAACTATGAGGTTGGCGAGGCCGCTCGCTATGCGAAAGTTAGTGCTGCGACTGTTACGCGTTGGCATCAAAACACTACGCTATCTGCAAGGCCTCCAAGATTGAAACTTTCATATCTTCAACTAATTGAATTGGCAGTAGTTTCGGCCTGCAAGGTGGCTGGAATGAAGTTAAGAGAGATTAGACTTGCGCGCGAATTTTTTGCAAAAGAGTTCAAGACCTCCCATCCCTTTGCAAAGCTTGAGCTCAAGACGGACGGTGTGGATTTGGCCACAAGGGACTGTCATAGCAATCTGATGATTGGCAACAGAAGCGGGCAGCTTGCATGGAATGAGGTCATTGGAAGGCAGTTCCGGGACTTTGAATATGATGGTGAATTAGTATCTCGATGGCGTGTGGCAGGGCCAGATTCCCCCATAATCATAGATCCCGGAGTGAGATTTGGATCGCCACATGTTGCTGGAGTTCCAACCTACTTAATCTACGATAGAGTTTTGCACGGGGAAAGTTATCGTGATCTGGCTGAAGATTACGAGATACCTGTAGATCAATTGCAGGCGGCTGTGTGTTTTGAAAGTGGCCATCTTTCAAAGGCGGCTTAGATTTTGACTGATATTACTTTTTTCTTCGATCGTTGCGTTGGCGTATCTATGCCCAAAACTTTACGTAATACAATGCCGCCGTTCAATGTTGAATACCACTCCGAAAAGAAAAATGGCTTCAGAGATGATCTTCCCGATGATGAATGGCTAGCCGTAGTCAGCCAAAAGAGGTGGCTGGTGGTAACCCATGATAAGCTAGTACATGATGACAGCATGGCAAAACAAGCTGTCGAACAATACAATGGCCGTATATTCTATTTGGATGGCGGCAGTGCACCAAAATGGGAGAAGTTACGTTTATTTATATTCGCTTACAATAAGATAATTCGAATTGTTAAACAGGAGAAGGCACCATTTATTTATCGGATTACTAGAAATAATCGAATTATCAGGGTGCGTAAGCTCTAGAGCATTGGGAGCCCTAAACCTTCTGCCGCACCACACGCAGCGCGCAGCCCAGCGCCGCTTCTACCGGGACTAGAGCCTCCGGCGCCAATTTGCCGACGCCGGCATTTGTGGCGACCAAGGTAAAGCGGGCAAAGGCGGCGGCGGGTTGATAGATAAGCGCGTTGAGATTGGTTGCCCCACCACAGCAGGTGGCCACCACGCTCAATTCCTCAAACTCAGTTTCGGCGGCCTGATCCATCGCGCCTTCCCACCAAGCTTGCGCATCCTTGCCACAGAGCGGGCAGGTGATCGCTTCAAAGGCTTCGCCTGCATCAATGAAGCGCACATCGTCAAACATGTCATAGGTGACTTCGTCGGCGCGCGGCAACAAAGCCTCCAGCGCGTCCGCGCCAGCTTCGGCTTGGTCTTCACTGGGCACGTAAGATGGATCGGTCGGGATCAGGATGAGAAAGTCGAGCGATTTCATCTAGCTGGCCATCGCCGCTTTCACGGCGTCTAAGCCAGCCGAAGCCGCATCTGCCGTTGGCGCACCACCTTGCGCAAAGTCGGGCTTGCCGCCGCCACCTTGCCCGCCCATGGCGAGCACGGCGGCCTTGACCAGATCCACCGCGCTGACGCTCGCCACCGAACTTGCCACTGCAATCGCGGCTTTGCCGTCGGCTGCGGCCACATAGGCGACCACGCCATTACCCAATTTCTGGATTGCTTCATTGACCATGGGGCGCAAATCTTTCGCGCCAATGCCATCAAGGACACGGGCGTCAAGCTTCACGCCATTGATCTCCTCAATCGCGGCTGCGGCCCCACCGCCGCCACCCAGAGCGAGCTTTTGCTTGGCGTCGGTCAATTCTTTTTCCAGCCGCTTGCGGTCGGCAATCATCGCCTCGATCCGCGCGGGCAGATCGGGCAATTGCGCCTTGAGAGGCTCTGCCGCGGCGCGCGCAATGGCGGCTTCAGCTTTGAGGTGATCGAGCGCAGCTTGGCCGGTGGCGGCCTCAATCCGGCGTACGCCTGCGGCAACCGCGCCTTCTGAGACGATCACGAAGCTACCGATGTCACCGGTCCGGCCCACGTGGGTGCCGCCGCACAATTCCACCGAATAGGACTTGGGCGCGTGGTTAAGCTTGCGGCCCATGGCCAGCACGCGTACTTCATCGCCATATTTCTCGCCAAACAGCGCCATCGCGCCCTCGGCAATGGCTTCATCAGGCGTCATCAAACGAGTGGAGGCCTCGGTATTTTGCCGCACGACGGCGTTGACCTCGGCCTCAATGGCATCAATCTCGGCCCGCGACAGACCTGCGCCATGGGCAAAGTCAAAGCGCAAGCGGTCGGCTTCGACCAGCGAGCCTTTTTGCGTCACATGCGGGCCCAAGACGTTTTGCAGGGCGGCATGCATCAAGTGCGTGGCGCTGTGGTTGGCTCGGATGGCGTTGCGGCGGGAGCTGTCAATGGTTAGCAGAGCGGCATCGCCCACTTTGACGGCACCCTTTACCAGTCTGCCCTTGTGGCCATGGATGGCCCCAGCGCGCTTTAAGGTGTCTTCGACTTCGAAGACGGCCCCATTGTCAAACCGGATCATGCCTTGATCGCCCGCTTGACCGCCGCTTTCGGCATAGAAGGGGGTCTGGTTGAACACGATCTCGCCGCTATCGCCCTCGGATAAGGCGTCGACTTTGGCCCCGCCCACGACGATCGCTGCCAATTGGCCGCTGGCCTCGCTCTGGCTATAGCCCAAGAATTCGCTGCCGCCTTGCTCGTCCTTTAAGGTCAACCAAATGGCGTCGGTGCCTGCCTCACCACTACCGGCCCACGCGGCGCGGGCGAGTGCCTTTTGCTCGTCCATCGCCGCGTTAAAGCCTGTCATATCCACACCAATGCCGCGCGCCCGCAGCACGTCTTGGGTCAGATCAACGGGGAAGCCGTAAGTGTCATAGAGCTGGAAAGCAGCCTTGCCTGACAATTCTTGGCCTTTGGTGAGGCCTGCGCTTTCTTCGTCCAACAAGGACAGGCCACGGCCCAAGGTACGGCGGAAGCGCACCTCTTCTTGTTCCAGCGTCGAGGTGATGAAGGCTTCCGCGCGGCGCAGCTCGGAATAAGCGCCGCCCATTTCTTGGATCAGGACCGGGGCTAAGCGGTGCAGCAAAGGCTCGCTCGCACCCAGCATATGCGCATGGCGCATGGCACGGCGCATGATGCGGCGCAGCACATAACCGCGTCCTTCGTTGGAAGGCGTTACGCCATCGGCGATCAGGAAGCTGGAGGCGCGAATATGGTCGGCAATCACGCGGTGGCTGGCGCGCTTGTCGCCTTCGGCCTTGACCCCGGTCAGGTTTTCAGACGCCGCGATCAGGGTCTTAAACAGGTCGATGTCATAATTGTCGTGCACGCCTTGCAAAACGGCGGATACCCGCTCTAGCCCCATGCCTGTATCGATACTGGGCTTGGGCAGGCTGGTTTGGCTGCCATCGGCATGGCGCTCAAACTGCATGAAGACGAGGTTCCAGATCTCAATCCAGCGGTCGCCATCTTCTTCCGCACTGCCCGGTACGCCGCCCCAAATATGGTCGCCATGGTCATAGAAGATTTCGCTGCACGGCCCGCAGGGGCCCGTATCGCCCATCGACCAGAAATTGTCGCTGGTTGGGATGGAGATGATGCGGTCATCGGAAAGGCCTGCAATCTTGCGCCACAAGGCACGGGCCTCGTCATCAGTGTGATAGACGGTGACAATCAGTTTGGACGCATCAATGCCAAAATCCTTGGTCAGCAATTCCCACGCATGGCTGATCGCCTCTTCTTTGAAATAGTCGCCGAACGAGAAATTGCCCAGCATTTCAAAGAAAGTGTGGTGACGCGCCGTATAGCCGACATTGTCGAGGTCATTGTGCTTGCCGCCCGCGCGGACGCACTTTTGGCTGGTCGCGGCACGTGGTGGCTGAGGTGGATTCTCGGCCCCGGTGAACACGTTCTTGAACTGCACCATGCCGGCATTGGTGAACATCAAGGTCGGGTCATTGTGCGGCACCAGCGGGCTGGACGCCATGACGGTGTGGCCCTTGGATTTGAAAAAGTCCAAAAACGAAGTGCGAATGTCGTTAACGCTAGCCATAACTTCCCGTCCAGGCACCTCGGGTGCCGCTTAGAATTGTGTTGGCAAATCTATAGGCAGCCATGGCCTGAACGCCAAGTGGCTGACGCGATGGATTGCAGGGGGAGGGGTGTTAGAAAAGCTCGCTGTGCGAGCCTGGTGGAGAATTCAAACAGCACAATGGGCCCCAGCCTAAGCTGGAGCCCATGAAGCTTAGGCATGTCTCTACGAATTAGAACTCGTATGAGAAGCCTATCCGAACGGCGCGCGGTGCTTGGTAGGAGGTTGGCGCGCGGTAGAATGGGTCTGGCGTTCCGCCCGAGTCATTCCCGAACTCATTGAAGTCGACTGCTTCTTGGCTATCTAGAAGATTGAAGACATCCAGTCGCAGTGTTGTTTCTCCGAGCTTGAGGAAGTCCAACTTGTAAGCAAGGGAAACATCCAGGTTGGTTGTCCAATCACCCTCGAACTGAGAGCCCCGAGGCGTTAGCTTTGAATTGCCGGCCACGCCCGTGGCGTTGCAGTACCAAGCCGACAAACCCGTGGGCGAAGCGCGGCCATCAGACTTTGGATAAGGCCCGATGCAGCCGTAGGATCGACCGGAAGTGGCCCGCAGATTGGCACCCGCAATCAGATTGTCCATCAAGGCATAAGAGCCAAACAATTTGAAAGCATGGGTGCGATCATTCGGCAGTCGACCTTTGGAACCATCCATCCAGCCAGGCTCGTCAAAGTCTTGAGTTAGGCCGGTGTCGTTTTGACCATTGTCTGATTTCACGCCACCTTCATAATTCCCGTAGGATTTGGACCAGACATAGCTACCTTGCAATTGCCATTTGCCATCCCAAGGCCGCTCAAACCGCAGCTCGATTGAGGTGTACTCGCGTTGCGCCTCTGGTAGATCGACAATATTGGTTGGGATCGTGATTTGAGTGAGGGCACCGGTTCCTTGCGCGTCAACATCGACCACGACCTCTTTGCCGGGATTGATTAGGACATAGCCGCCGCTGCCGATCGTCATATCATTGCAGTCGGCAACGCTGATTGAGCTGGGGCGTGCTGACGAGGCGCAGAAGTTTGCTTGAACATAGCTAGCGTCAAAGTCTTCGAGCACGCTCTTCAGATCGCGATAGGTAAACGTCGCTCCAACGCGCCATTTATTCTCAAACACATGCTCGACGCCGAAGCTAAACTCATCCTGATATTGCGGCTCCAGATTTTTGGAAATCAATGTCGCAGGATTGGCATTGGAAGAGTCCGACAGGACTTCCTTCAAAACTGCAGCGCCGGCCAGCGTGGGCACTAAGGTTGTTGGATCAACTGCTGAGTAGAGATACCAGTCCTGCGTGAACTTTTCATTGCCAGCTAAGCGGATATTGGTGTTTGCCGCTACGGGGAGATAATAGCGGCCGAAAAAGCCAGACAATTTGGTCGATCGGTCGCCAAACACATCATAAGAAACACCAATTCTTGGCGCAATGAGCTGTGTTAGTTTTGTGAAGGCGGCGCCAGCAGCATTGCTATTCGTGAAATCTTCGCTTCGTAGCCCAAGATTCAAGGTCAAGCGATCGTTCACCTTCCAATCATCTTGAATATAGATTGCTTGATTGGTTGACCCGAACGTCCCGCCGCTGTCGAATTTACGAACTCGAACATAATTGGTGTTTGGTGCAATCCGTCCGCTAAGCGCTCCAGCGGTCCCTGACCGATAATAGCGGTAGTAAATTCCACCTGAGTAGAAAGTCGTCGAAATCGCCTCGAGTGTTTCAGAATCATAGCCGACTCGAAGATGATGGTCGCCTACCAGATTGAAGAAAAAGTCCAAGTCGGCTCTAAAGAGTTCACGGGAATCATCCCCTTTCTCAACGGTCAAGTTTGGATTGCCCCGCTGGATGGTGCCACCTGTTTGATTGGTCGGATCGACTAAACCGCCTGCGGTCAATCGTGCGAAAACGCCTGCCTGACTGTCTAATGGACCAGCAGATGTTCGCGCGAATTTATTGTCGCCCCACAACATGGAAACGGACATCCAGTCCTTAATCTTGCCTGTGTATTTTGCGACCCGCGTGACACCCCCAAGCTCTGTTACGGTGTTGGTCTCATCCGTTTCCACTGAACTATCATTGATATAGGTGAATTCGAGGCGATGGCCGTCAAACAAATTGACGTCGATCTTCCCGCCATAGAATGGATCGTCGGAGACGCTTTTGAAGACATTTTCTGGCCCACGTGTTGGACTTGTCGGGGAGGTCAAAGAAGCTGAAGTGTCCGTGTTTTCCAGATTTCGGGCGTTATAAAACCCATAGAAAAACGCGCGATCCTTCCAGATCGGACCTGACAGCCAAACGTTGCCTTCCTCCCGAACGCGTTTGTCCTTTTCGTTCAATTGCGTGTAGGTGTTTGGGGCCTGCGATCTAAGTCCTTGTGGCTCAACATAATAGTTCAGGCCACCATGGAAGTCGTTGCTGCCCGCTTTTGTAACCGCTACGACGGCCCCGCCAGTTGCGCGCCCATATTCAGCCTGATAACCGCCCGTTTTGACTTGGATTTGGTCGTAGAACTCAAATGGAATGGTCGACCCGCCTTCAAAAGTCCGGAAGTTTGTGACGTTCATGCCATTGATATAATATATATTTTCAGCAACTGATGCGCCACCCAAAGAAATCAGACTCGAGAATGCGCCATTTCCGAAAGCGGAGTCGCCGGCCACAGCCCCAGGTGCCAGCAATTGAATGGCGGCGACATTTCGGGCGATCGGTAATCGGTCGAACGTCTCTTGAACGTTGACATTGATGCCAGTTGTTGTCGCGGAAAAGTCTACCGCGCGCCGACGCGCGCCATAGACGACCACCGTCTCGACAACTTCCGCGGTTGATTTGAGGGTGAAATCCAAGGCTTCGACGCGACCAACGGAGACAGTCACTTGGGAGGCTTCGGGAGACACAAAGTCGGCAGCCTTGATGGAAACGCTATAGGTACCAACTTGGTTGGAGCCAAAGCGATAATTACCAGCTGCATCGGTTGTGCTGGTCACGGAAGTACCTCGGGCTACCGATTTCAACTCAACCACGGCACCGACAATTGGGTTGCCCGCCCCATCCTTCACTTGTCCAATAATGGAGCCAGAAGTGAGGTCTTGTGCTGCCGCCCCTGTTGTACCCAAAGTGGCTGCCGCTAAGCCGATGCCCAAGGGCAGTGTCAGGCTCGAAAGAACGGTTGAAATGAGAGCGGCTGTTTTGCGTTTAGTCAAAGTAGGCATGGATCCCCCTCCATGGAAAGCTATCGACAACTCACAGATATGTTACCAATGAGTAATGCCTGATTGAGGGGCGGTCAAACAGATTTTCATTTGAGGCCATATTGTTAGGATTGCGCGTCGTGCTTGCGCGGTTCATCCCGTGAGGCGTTGGATGAGAGTGGCATTTTTTAGGTGGTCGTTTAACAGTTGCGACTTGTCCGTCGCCTTACTTTGCCGTTGCTGACCAGCGCAGAAGACAGCCGCAAGTATGCGTGCAGGGTTCAATTCACGTTGCTTTGGAGGGCTAACCCGCCCCTAGCCCTCATACACAATCTTGCCGTCGACCATGGTGAGGACGGTCTTGGCGTCGAGGATGTCGGCCGGTTTGACGGTCATGAAATCGCGCG
Organism: Aquidulcibacter sp.; assembly: GCF_049239865.1. Taxonomy (NCBI): domain Bacteria; kingdom Pseudomonadati; phylum Pseudomonadota; class Alphaproteobacteria; order Caulobacterales; family Caulobacteraceae; genus Aquidulcibacter; species Aquidulcibacter sp. The sequence goes on along the minus strand of NZ_JBMLTR010000007.1, from coordinate 120,933 downwards.
AGAAGACGCTGATGCTGGCTGCTTGGCCGACGGCTAAGGTGCCACGGCTGCGCTCTGCGCCCACGGCATAGGCAGCAGAGCGGGTGAACATGCCTAAGGCCTGTTGGCGGGAAACACGCTCTTCCAAGCCCCAATCCGGGCCGACAAAGCCATTGAGCGCGTGGCGATAGATGGCGGCATAAAATTCAATGCGCGGATCGCCTTGTTCAACCGGCGCATCAGAGCCGCCGCACACCACCGCACCGGTCTTGAGGAGGCTCGTCCAAGCATAGGCACCTTTCAGGCGCTCTGGCCCCAGACGTGCCGGGGCAAAGAATAAATCGCCAATCGCGTGGGAAGGCTGCATGGAGGCGATCACGCCCAGTTTCGCAAAGCGCGGCATATCGGGTGGAGAGACCACTTGCGCATGTTCAATCCGCCAACGCCGATTTGTCTTGGCGTGGCCCAGCACGCGCTCAAACCAGTCAAGGCTTTGCCGATTACCTCTGTCACCAATGGCGTGCATGGCAACTTGTGCGCCGGACTTCTTGGCGCGCTCCAGCACGGCCAGCACTTGCGCTTCTGGCGTCAATAACAGGCCTTCAGACTCTGGTGCATCGGCGTAAGGTGCCAAAAGGGCCGCCCCGCGAGAGCCCAAAGCCCCATCAGAGTATATTTTCACCCCGCGCGTACTGATGCGGCCTGTGGCATCAATACTCGGCCCACGCCGCAAAACTTCTGTGGCAAAGGGGATGTCGAGATAATTATCGACCCGTAACTGGACTTCGCCGGACAAAGCGAGCGCCTTTAGCGCAATCAAATCTTCGCCCGATACGCTCATATTATGCAGGCCTGTCCAGCCACGTGAGGCGTAAAGGCGGTCGGCTTTGATCAGGGCTTGGCGGATCATGTCAGGGGTTGCCGTCGGCATCCGGCTTTCAACAAGGGCTTGGGCGTTGTCGATCAGCATGCCCGTAGGCTCGCCGGACGCATCTTTCAGGATTTGGCCGCCCGGAGGGCTGGCCGTGCTGGAATCAATCCCGGCAAGCTTTAAAAGGGCGCTATTGGCTAAAGCCGCATGGCCATCTGAACGGCCAAGCAGCAAAGGGCGGTCTGGCACAATCGCATCCACATCTTGGCGGGTCGGTAAGCGGCCTTCGGGCCAATGGGTTTCAATCCAGCCGCGTCCGGCAATTGGCCCTGTCGGGTTCTGAGCAGCCCAAGTAGCAAGCTTGGCCTGAAGCTCGGCAATGGATTTGACGCTATCCAAGTTCAGGGTCATTTCGCGCAAGCCAATGCCCGTCATGTGAGCATGGCTATCGACGAGACCGGGCAGAGCGGCCGCCCCGGCAAGATCGATCTCTTTGGCGCGCGGCAAAGCGGCCCGAACCGCACGCAGGCTGCCAATGGCGACAACACGGCTACCCTCTATGGCAATGGCTTCTGCAGGGCTGCGGCCAGCAACCCCTGTATGGATCGGCCCGCCGGTTAGAATGGTACGCGCAGAGGAGGCTGAGGCGAGAGCCGGGCCACCAAGCAAGCTCGCTGACCCAAGTGCCAATAGATCGCGACGATTCATACCCAGTCTCCCTCTCGTGAGGCAGAAGAGTCAGGCACATAAGCTTGGCTGTCAATCACCTAAGGGCTTCCACCCACAGCCAAAGCCTTGAGCCTTAGTGATAGCCACGGACGGGCTTTGGGGTTGCCAGGGCCGGCAGGGGTGCCACCGAAATCCCGTCTTCAATCAGTTCTTTGGCCTCTTTGGCGGTGGCTTGACCATAAACGAGGCGTTCTTCGCTGTCGCCCTCATGCATGGCGCGCACTTCTTTGGCAAAAGCGTCGCCGACATAGTCGTAATTCTGCTCAATATGCTCTTTCCAACCTTGGAAGAAGGCTTTCACGGGCTCGGGCAGGCTTAAAGGGTCTGGCCCATTGGCGAGCGGCACGGGCGTGTCAGCTGAGGCAGGTGGGGCAGGGCGGTCTGACTTAGAGGACAAGACTGCCGGGGCCATGGGCGCTTTTTCAACCGCCTTTGAACCGCACAAAGGGCATTCAACCAAGCCGCGCCCAACTTGGGTTTCATAGCCAGAGATTGAGTCAAACCAGGCCTCCCAATCATGGGCCTGATCACAACGAAGCGCATATTTAATCATGGGCTTTGATAATCGCGGTCATGGGTTAGGCAGGGAATTTTTTCGCGCGCATTGGTGACGCGGTCTAAATCGAGATCGGCGAACAAAACGCCCAGATTATCGTGGGCAAGCTCAGCCATGATTTCACCCCAAGGGGAAATGATCAGGCTATGGCCAAAGGTGGCGCGCCCGTCTTCGTGATTGCCACCTTGGGCGGCTGCCAGAATAAAGGCACCGGTCTCAATCGCGCGGGCACGCAACAACGTATGCCAATGGGCTTTGCCAGTGGGCGCGGTAAAGGCTGCGGGCACGGTGATGATCTGCGCCCCGGCTTTGGCTAAATCGCGAAACAAATGCGGGAAGCGCACATCATAGCAGATGGTTAGGCCCAAAGTGCCAAAGTCGGTTTCCACCACTACGGCTTTGTCGCCTGGCTCATAGGCATTGCTTTCGCGTGTTTCTTGGCCCGCGCCCAAATTCACATCAAACAAATGGATCTTGTCATAGGTCGCCAACAGACTGCCGTCTGGGCCGAACAAATGGCTGCGATTGGCCGCTTTGCCGCTACGCCGCTTTAAAAGGGCAGAGCCGATCAATAGGTGCACGCCATGGGCCTTGGCCTGTTCGCCATACCAATCCAGCGCCTCGGCCTCATCCTCATAAAGGGCGGCTTCATCAAAGCGAGCGCGGTCGCGCTGTAAGATGTTGGTGCCTTCTGGCGTTACGATCAGCTTAGCCCCGGCTTTCGCGGCACGGGTCAATAAGGGCTCAAGTTGCGCGCGCGCGGCATCTAGACGTGCCGGCGTCCGCAATTGAAGGAGCGCAACCTTAACCAAGACTAGGCGCTCAACAAGGGATCAAGGCCACCTTTGGCCTCCAGCGCCATCAAATCATCGCAGCCACCAATATGGGTGCCGCCAATGAAAATCTGTGGAAACGTGTTGCGGCCAGATAATTCATTCATCTTGGCCCGCATCTCTGCATTCGAGGATGCTTCGATATTGGTGATGTCGGCACCCTTCTTTTCCAAGAGGGCCAAAGCCCGTTCGCAATAAGGGCAAAAATACTTGGTATAAATCGTAACTGCTGCCATGGGACCGATCCTAAAAAATTGTGGTTCGCATCTTTGTCATATAGAGATGATTAGCCTGATTTGGAGACCCCGCCATGAGCCAAACTTACACTTCAGCGGCAGAAATCGCTGATCTGCCGCCTGAACAAGCACATATGCTAGGTCAGATACTGTTGGAAGAGGGGGGCTTTGCCCGACTTTCAGCCAAGGACCAAGCTTTGGTATGTGCTATTGCACACCGGGTTCACAGCACACAGGATGCAAACGAGGCGTTCGAATTGCAAACGACCTTTGGCCAGAGGCTGGCGGATCGGGTTGCTGAAGTTGGCGGCTCTTGGGGCTTTGTGATTAGCTTTGGCATCTTTCTGTTCATTTGGGCGATGCTGAATTTGGTTATTCTGCACGGCCAAGCCCGCTTTGACCCTTATCCCTTCATCTTTTTGAACCTCATTCTGTCGATGTTGGCGGCGATCCAAGCACCCATCATCATGATGGCGCAGAACCGCCAAGCCGAAAAGGATCGCCTGACCACCCGGATGGACTATGAGGTCAATGTGAAATCAGAGCATGAGATCGCGGAATTGCGCCAGCATCTGGCGCAATTACATGAAAAGCTCGACCGCCATCTGGCAAAGACGACGTAGAGGCCAAATTAATGCGCATTGTTTCGGGGCGGTGGAAGGGCAAAGCGTTGGTCGCGCCCGCAGGGGATGCAACGCGGCCAACATCGGATCGTGCGCGCCAAGCGGTCTTCAATATCCTTGAGCATGCGCCTTGGTCGCCCGGTGTAAACGGGGCCAAAGTGCTGGACTTGTTTGCAGGAACGGGCGCTTTGGGGCTGGAGGCCCTGTCACGTGGGGCGGTCCATTGTTTGTTCGTCGACACCGACCCTGCGGCACGGGCAGCCTTGGCAACCAATATTGAGGCTTGTTCGGCGCAAGGCATCAGCCGAGTCTGGAAGCGCGATGCGACGGATTTGGGTGCGATGCCAGCAACCGCCAATGGCCCGTTTGATCTGGTGTTTCTCGACCCGCCCTACGCCAAAGGCTTTGATTTGGCCGCGCTTAAGGGGCTGGCTCAGGGATGGTTACATGCAGATTCGCTGGTGGTGCTGGAGCGTGGACGCGGCGAACCCGCGCTCATGCCGGCCGGCTATGAGGTGTTGGACAGCCGCAGCTATGGTGCCGCGGAAGTATCCTTCCTGACATTAAGTAAAATCAGCGCTTAAGCGACTTGATCCTGGCCGAAGAGGTCACTGCCCGCACGCGGACGACGGGCTTTGGCGAGGATCTTGTCCAAGGCAGCCACCGCACGGTCCGTCATCGTTTCGATGATTTCCACGTCGAGATAGAGGTCACCAGCAGGGCGGCCATTGGTGGCAGGCAGGCCACGGCCTGTAACCAACAAGCGGTCGCCATCTTGGCTGTCTTTTGGCACGTTCAAGCGCAAGCGGCCCATGGGTGTTTCAATCTCAACGCCACCGCCGGATTTGGCTTGGGCAGCCGACAAGGTGAGTGTGGTTACGATGTTGCCGCCGTCGATTTCAAAGCCATCGGTATCGGCAATGCGGATGACGCAGGCTACGTCCGTCTTGCCAATACGCGCAATGATGCGGTCGCCCGCACGGGCACCGGCAGGGACGCGGACACTGGCTTTTCCGAGTGGGCAGGAACCTTTGACAGATCCGCCACGGGCTGCGATCCAAACAGAAACTTCAAGGTCGATCTCGGTCATGCGCCCGGCGCGCGGGCTGCCGACACGGCCAATATCGGCCGATGCAGCACCCAATGTGATCACGCGATAAGCTTCACGCGCTTCTTCAAAGCGTTGTCGCGCCTGCGGATCTGAATTCACATCTGGGTGGCACGATTTGGCGACAGCATGAAACGCGGCCTTGGCGGCGCGGGGATCAGCATTGGGCTCAAGCCCGAGGATGGCATAGGGTGAAGACATGGGGCAGACCATCGTCTCGGCACGGTTAACGACGTGTAAACTCGATCGTTAAATTTCATCTTTTGCCCATTGATTTCTGCAGGCATGGCAGCGCGTTTTTTCAAGGCGGCATTGAACCCGTAGGCCGCGCAAAAACGCGCCTGTAATCGCGTGAGTTGGCGAATAGGGGGTGGTGCACTACATTGCGCCGATGACCTCCAACACACTAATCCCCCCGACCCCGTCTGAGGCCGAATATCAAGCCGCCGCTGTCGATACCACGCCGCTGCTTGAAGCTGCCTCTGACCCGTTTGATTTGTTTGGAACTTGGCTGGCCGAAGCCAAGGAAAAAGAGATGAATGACGCCAATGCGATGGCGTTGGCGACGGCCGACAGCATGGGGCTGCCAGATGTGCGGATGGTCCTCTTGAAAGATTTTGATCGTCAAGGCTTTGTCTTTTATACCAATCTGGAAAGTTATAAGGGCCAGCAATTGGGCGAAAACCCACAAGCTGCCCTCTGTTTTCATTGGAAAAGCCTGCGCCGCCAAGTTCGGGTGCGCGGGGCGATTACATCTGTTAGCCAAGAAGAAGCCGATGCCTATTTTGCCTCGCGTGCCCGCGATAGCCGGATCGGGGCATGGGCGAGTGCGCAGTCGCGCCCACTCGAAGATCGCTTTGCGCTGGAGAAAAGTGTGGCTGGCTATGCCTTAAAATTTGGCATTGGTGAGGTGCCGCGCCCGGACTTCTGGTCGGGCTTTCGCCTTGTGCCCACCCGCATTGAATTTTGGCGCGATCGTCCATTTCGCTTGCATGATCGTTTAGAGTTTATGCGGGGCGATGCTGCGGCATCGTGGTCCACATCTAAGCTCTATCCGTAAAGCGATTTTTCCTTCCGTCATTTCAGAAAGTCTCACCCATGCGCGCAGATCAAAAGGCCTTTTTGGTTACGGGGGCGTCGACCGGGATTGGTCGGGCAATTGCTGACCGTCTGGTGGCCCAAGGCCATTATGTCTTCGCTTCCGTCCGGAAACAGGCCGATGCTGATGCTCTGAACGCCGCTTTTGGTGAAAATGGTCAGGCGGTTTTGTTTGATGTGTCAGACATGGCCGCCATTGAAGCCGCTGCCCTAGTCATTGGTGATGCCCTAGAGGGACGGACCTTGGCGGGCCTTGTGAATAATGCCGGGATTGCCCTGCCGGGGCCCGCTTTGATCCAGCCATTGAGCGAGATTGAGCAAGTGATGAATATCAACTTCATGGGTGTCGTGCGTTGTTGCCGCGCGTTTGCACCCCTCTTGGGGGCTGACTCTGCACGTACGGGGCCTAAGGGCCGGATCCTCAATATCACGTCGGTCTCGGGTAAGTTCGGCTATCCCTTTACCGCCGCCTATGTCGCGGCCAAACATGCGGTGGAAGGCTTCTCGGATAGTTTACGGCGTGAGCTTTTGCTGGTTGGCATTGATGTGATTGTTGTGGGCCCAGGTGCTGTCAAAACGCCGATTTGGGAGAAGGGGGCAGCTGCAGGGGGCAATAAGTACAAGGACACCATTTGGGGCAAGCCACTGGAGCGCTTGACCCAATCCTTGGCCGCCATGGATCAAGAAGGGCTGGAAGTCAGCGTCGTCGCCAATCTGGTGGAAGAAGCCTTGACGACAGCCCACCCCAAAACCCGCTATGCGCCTGTGCCCAACAAGCTTGTGAACTGGTGGCTCGCCCGCTTCCTGCCAGCCCGAATGGTCGACCAGGTGGTCGGCAAAAGCCTGTCGCTGCTGCCTTAGGCCGCGCCCGGATTGCTCAAAGACCCCATTTGGGTGCCTTTGGAATGTTGATGTCTAGGGTGCGCTCTAGAAACTCGATTTCAGAGCGTGTGATCTTGGTCTGATCGCCATAGTTAAAGATTGGCGCGAACGCCTTGTTTTCAGGATTGAAGAGGTAGCGAATAGGCGTCTCTGCGCCTGTGTCGTCCACCAATGACGCGGGAAGCTCTCTCTCGCTACATCCCATTTGGATGAAGAGGGCGATAACTTCGGCCCAAGTCGGAAGCTGGCCGCTCCCAAAAGGATGGGCGGCCATTCAGGCAACTTTGGCGAAAGTGATATCCAAACGAGGGGCAGTCTTACCAAAACGCACAGGGTCCACCGCTTGGACGATGTTTGACGCATCCAGCATGGCCTTGAACTTTGCCGGGGCAGGCTTGATGCCAGTAAGTGGGGCCAGATCGAATTCCGCGCTAATCGCAATGGTCTTTGCAATCGCTTCGGAAAATGCTTTCGGCAAAAGGTCAAAAGACTCTGCACGCGCTACGATGTCGTACTCAACCCCTTGGGCCAGCCACACTTCTGCCTCTTGGTAGGCAATAACATGAAATTTGATTGGGTCGTTCATATAACGAATCTCAAGTTCCGAGCTTTGGGCCAACCTTAAGTGCTTTAAAGCGCTTCAACTGTGCGCTTTGCCGCGGAAAGGTCAAGTCCAATTTGATCAAGAATACCACATGCATCAATCTGTCGAATACATATCTTAAATAAGCATAAATGAGGCGCGGCTGTAAAGTGGCTTTGCGATGCAAGCCCACCGCCGAAGCCCAATCAACAGCCTTGTGATGCGGCCTCGGCCCTTGCCTAGTTGACGTGGGCGCTTGAGGCCTTAGGAAGGGCCAAAATCGGCCTTTTGACGCAATGGGCCGGCGCACATGCCGCCTACTGGCAAGCCAAAAATTTGGGAGATACTCATGCTCGGTTTAATGCAGAATTGGCCACTAACCGTCGATAAGATCATGGACCATGCCGCGATCAATCATGGTCGCCGTGAAGTCGTGACCCGTTCCGTCGAAGGGCCAATCGTTCGCACCACTTATAGCGAAATCAATACCCGCGCGAAGAAGGTCTCTAATGCGTTGCTGGCCGAAGGGATCAAGCTGGGCGACCGGGTTGCGACCTTGGCTTGGAACTCCGGCCGCCACATGGAAGTCTGGTATGGCGCGATGGGCTTGGGCGTTGTCCTACACACCCTGAACCCACGCCTGTTCCCCGAGCAATTGGTTTATATCGTCAATCACGCCGAAGATAAGATCATCTTCACGGATTTGACCTTCCTGCCAATTCTGGAAGCCCTGAAGGACAAATTGAGCCCCGTGACCCGCTATATCGTCCTTACGGACAAGGATCACATGCCGGCTTGCAGCTTGAAGGGGGCCATCGATTACGAAACCTGGATTGAGGGCCATAGCGCTGAAGCCAAATGGGGCGGGTTTGATGAAAACACCGCCGCTGGCCTCTGCTACACCTCTGGCACCACTGGAAATCCAAAGGGCGTGCTCTATTCGCACCGCTCCAACGTCTTGCATACGCTCTTGACCATGCAGAAGGACGTCATGGGTCTGGGTGCCCGCGACGTGATCTTGCCTGTTGTGCCGATGTTCCATGCCAATGCGTGGGGTGTGGCTTTGTCGGCCCCTGCTGCTGGGGCGAAGATGGTGATGCCAGGTGCCAAGATGGACGGCGCGTCGATCTATGAATTGCTGGAAACCGAAAGCGTCACTTTCTCGGCGGCGGTTCCAACCGTTTGGATGATGCTGTTGCAGCATCTGGAATCGACCAATTCCAAGCTGTCCACCCTGAAGAAAGTCGCCATTGGTGGCTCTGCCGTGCCAGAGCGCATCATGCGTCTGTTTGAAGAAAAATATGGCGTCGAAGTGCTCCACGCTTGGGGCATGACGGAAACCTCGCCATTGGGCACTTTGGGTTCGCTCGGCCCCGATGCCGACGCCATGACCCATGACGAGAAGATCAAGACCAAGCTGAAGCAAGGTCGTCCGCCATTTGGTGTTGAAATCAAAATCCTGCGCGATGGCGTGGAAGCCCCGCGCGACGGCGAAACCTTCGGCAATCTCGTGGTGCGTGGTGCGGCAATTGCGGCCGGCTATTTCAAGGGCGAGGGCGGCAACATCCTCGACCAAGACGGCTTCTTTGATACGGGTGACGTCGCAACCATCGATACCGCAGGCTTTATGCAAATCACCGACCGCGCCAAAGACGTCATCAAGTCGGGCGGTGAGTGGATCAGCTCCATCGATGTTGAGAATGTCGCCGTGGGTGCGCCCGGCGTGGCCGTCGCAGCCGTGATCGGCAAATATCACCCCAAGTGGGATGAGCGTCCGCTTCTGATCATCGAATGCGCCAAGGGGGCAACGGCGACCAAGGAAGACATTCTGGCCTATCTCGATGGCAAAATCGCCAAATGGTGGATGCCAGATGATGTCCAGTTTGTTGAAGCCATCCCACTGGGCGCGACCGGCAAGATCAACAAGCTGGCCTTGCGTGAAACTTTCGCAAACTACGATCTGCCGACCGCCAAGGCCTCCTAAGCACTGTCAGATGGGTCAGAACCGCAGGGGTTCTGGCCCATCCTACCTTTACCTCCGATCAGGGGCACTCTAACGTAGGTGCACGAGGCCGCTGGCTAAGCGGCCTTTTTATCTGGGGGAGAGTAAGATGGCCGAGCCGCAATCTCGTTTCGCAAAAGCACGCAACATCATTTTGATGATTGGCGTTGCCTTGGCCATTTTTGTGCCGATTTGGTTTATGGTTGCCGCCCTTGGTACCAAGTTTGGTCTCTGGCCATGGACCATCGGCCTAGTGAAGATGATTGGCGGGATGGGCGTGCCTTTGATTGGCATTCTGATCGTCTTGACCTTTATCACCAGCCTCTTGGTTGTCTTTATCAAACCACGCGCAGGGTTTGCCGCTTTAGGCTTTATGTGGGTTGTGGCCCTTGGCGCAGCTGGCATGGCCTTTACGACGATATCGGCCGCCCGCGCCGTGCCGCCCATCCATGACATCTCAACCAATACCGCCAATCCTTTGACCTTTTCCGACGCTGTGATGACGGCGCGCGGGCCGAAGTCCAATCCGATCATTGCCCCTAAAGACGCGACGGTGCCCTTCAACAAGGAGCGGCTGTCAGCTTGGTCTGGCAGGTCCTTGGATCAGATTCAGGCCGAAGCCTATCCCGCGATCAAAACCTTAAAGCTCGCCACCACGCCACCCGCCGACGCCTATAAAAAGGCGGAAGCGGCCATGAAAGCCAAGGGCTGGGCCATCGTCTCGCAAGACCCCGCCAAAATGCGGCTTGAGGCGAGCGTGGAGAGCTTTTGGTTCGGCTTTAAGGATGATGTGGTTCTGGTCGTTAGCCCAGACGGCGCAGGCTCTGCTGTCGACATGCGCTCTGTGAGCCGAGTGGGCATTTCTGATTTGGGTGCTAATGCGAAGCGCATTGATGCCTTGTTAGCTGCCCTAAAGGGCTGATTTACACATCGGTAATTGACTCCTCTAGCGCTTGGTGGGATCACAAACGCCATGAAAATGACATTTATATTCAGTGCGTCTGCACTTGCTGCTGCGGCCTTCTGCGCCGCAACCTCCAGCGTTGCCGCCACGGCTAGCAAAGCCACAACAACGGTGACCAAAGCGGGCGAAACCGCCGCCGAGGTGCCGCCCACCGGCGCATCTTCTACCAGTTCGGTCTCTGACCGCCCGGTGGATGTCGTGGTTGTCTGGGGCTTCCGGGTTCGCGCACAAGGCTTTGATGAGCGCCGACCCCCGTTGATTGCAGGCTATGGTGAATTGATCAAAAAACCTGAATGCCAAACCAATGTGTGCGGCTATGTAGTTTTCTATGACGGGGCAAAATGGCGCTACACCAACATCTTAGCGGGTGAGGAAGATAATTTACGCGAAATGCAGGCCAGTCTGGAATATGATCGCCAGACCTTGGTGATCGTTCATCCGAACGGCGAAAAGCGCACCATTCCTAACTTTTAAGCCGATCTGACAGCTTTCACGCTAAATGATAGCTTGCGTCCATATTGGGCGCACCGTCGCAGGTGACACGGCCAATCTTTACCAGCCGACTCATATGCGCCATGACCGAGTGGCAGGCTGCGGGCCACAGTCGTTGATCGACGGCGGCATACATCACCGGCACCATTTCCTTTACCGTGCTGTGACCTGTCGCTAAGCACGCGAGAATTTGATCTTCCCGATCCAAGCGGTGGTCGCGATAGGCAGCCACAAAGGGAGCAGGGTCTGTAATCGGGGGGCCGTGGGTTGGCCAGATCGTGGCAAATTCGCGCGCGGCGATTTTCTCTAGGCTGGTCAGATAGGCATCCATATCGCCGTCGGGTGGGCTGATGACCGTCGTCGACCAGCCCATAATGTGGTCGCCAGAGAAGAGGCAGTTTTCTTCCTGCAAGGCATAGCACATGTGGCCAGATGTATGACCCGGCGTGGCAATCGCTTCGATCGTCCAGCCATCGCCTTCGATCAACGTGCCATCATGCAGCGCAGAATCAGGACGAAAGCGCGTGTCGTCGCCAGCTTCGAGGCGGACTTCGGACTCGGTGGGTTGGGCGATTTCGCCCGATGCCAGCACCGAACAACCCGCCCACCGCGCTAATGGATGGGCCAGCGGGCTGTGGTCCATGTGCGAATGGGTCACGAGGACGTGGCTGACCGTCTCACCCTCTAACGCTTGTTTCAGCGCTTCGAAGTGATCGGCTAGGTCTGGGCCTGGATCAATGACGCAGACATCGCCATGCCCAATGATATAGACACCCGTGCCGGTGAAGGTGAATGGCCCAGGATTATTGGCAATCACCCGACGGATCAGCGGGCTGACCTGCTGAACGCGGCCATACTCAAATTTGATGTCGCGGACAAAAGGAATCGCAACAGCCATTATATGCCTCCACCAGCACGCAGCCGGACTTTCTCGCAACTTACTTTCAACGCAGACGCCAGAATATAAGTGCTTTTTAGTTTATCTGATAAGGGTAATGCGATTGGCGGGCCCATGTCTGTGCGATTTGCATCGACAATATAGATCAAACCACTGGTCCGGTCGCGTAGGATATCCAGTCCACCCCAATCAAGGTTCAGGATTTGGCAAAAACGCGTGATCGCGGCGATCTCTTCGCTTGAGAATATCTCATCGACGCTGCGAAGCCAGCATTGGGTATTGTCGTTGGAAAAGCGGACCTGCTCGGGCCGTCGCTTGATATAGACCAATGCCGGTGAACCGCCGACTGTTGGGGTGCGCAAATCTTCAATCAGGCCGTCGTTACCACGATTATCAATCAGCTTCTGATAGACTTTGCCGGGCTTAGGCTCACACGGCATGGTGATAATACGGCCATCATGAATGCCATTGGCTTCGCCCTTCTCGACAGCGAATCCTTCGTGCTGGCGCGGATCGAGTGCCAAACTATAGCCAAAGGCCTCTTCGAATGCGGCTGCGACGCGGGATTTGCTGAGATCATGGGCATCGAAGTTCCAGCGCGGTACCCCATCATTCGGCAATGACACGGGCTCGCTGTGGGTTCTGTCTTCAAAATGCATCCAGACATGCGGCGTTTCGCCTGGCTCAGCTGCGCGGCCGCCGGTTAGAAACAGGCTTGGCCAAATCAGATACCACGGCCGGGCAGGGTCTGGCGCAAACCCGATCAGCGGGCCATCTTTCGGGCGAGGGCTGAGAACGACCCGGATGAAATAGACGCACCAATGGAAAACTTCGTTCAAATGCGCGGCGTCAAAGGGCACGCGCGCGCCGGTTTTGCGCACGGTTACGCCGGTCCAGCTCCACTCAAAATCGCGCAAGAGATTAGTCAAAGTAAACAGGCCTTTGGCAGATTGAGATTGTGCTCGGGCTAGATGGGGTTCAGCCTTAAGCGATTCGACTTCATACACGTAACCATCCCTTCAAATTGTGACAGGGTCTTGGCATGAAGATACGGCGATGCAGTGGCGGCGGTTACGCTGCCGTTTGTTTAGTCAACAGTTGACCGGAAATGACCGTCTAGTGGGCTTTTGAGAGCGACCGTAGGAGGGGCATCAGGCCGCGTAAATCATAGCCGCCGCGTCCGCCCGCTTCGACCAATTCCTCTGGGCTGCCACCCGCGCTGGCCTCTGCCAAGGCCCAGAGATTGGTAGAGCGCGTCCCGCTTCGGCAGTAGGCCAATACGGGGCCGGTGCTGGCGGCAAGTGCTTCACGCATCAGCGGCACAGCTTCTTCCGGAATGCCGCCCGAAATGGGAATATGGGTAAAGCTAAGCCCATGCTCGGCACAAGCTGCCGCAATCTCTTGCGCGCTGATTTGACCCATATCTTCATGATCCGGCCGATTGCAGATCACGGCGGTAAAACCATCGCGCGCGGCTTGGGCAACATCTGCCGCGCTGATTTGTGGCGAGGCGGAGAAATTAGGGGTGATCGTGCGGAAAGGGCTCATGATTTTCTCCTCTATTAAAGCCAATAACTGAAGCACGGGGCAGCGTCCAGCAAAGGTGGCGTGAAAAACGGCATGGAAATTTGCCAACGGAGTTTCTTTGCCAATCAAGCTCTTGTCATCGCCGATCCTAGCCCGAAGCTGGCATGATCCGTTGACAATCTGGCAACCATCATCAATTGCTGTCCAACGGGTCCGACGCCACTACTGGCCGGTCCGACAAAGCGCTAAAAGGACCAAAAACGCATGCTAGCCTATACGATGCGACGCCTGATGGTGGCTATTCCCACCATGCTGGTCATCATAGCAGTGGCTTTTTTCATGATGCGTTTGGCACCTGGCAGCCCATTTGATACTGAGCGGGCGCTATCGCCTGAAATTCGCGCCCAGCTTATGTCCTTCTACGGTTTTGATAAGCCACTCTACATTCAGTTTTTGGACTATTTGAAGGGACTTGCGACCTTCGATTTAGGCCCTTCTTTGATTTACAAGGACCAAACCGTCAGCGAGATCATTGGTTCCGGTTTCCCAGTTTCGATGACGATCGGTTTGGCAGCTCTGCTGTTGGCGACTTTTGTCGGCGTGCCGATGGGCCTGTTTGCCGCTTTGAAGCAAAATAGCCTGCCGGACTATTCCATCATGGCCATCGCCATGGCCGGCATTTGTATTCCGTCACTGGTGACCGGGCCGATCTTATCCTTGGTATTTGGCGTTTATCTTGGCTGGCTGCCAACGGCTGGCCTCGATTTGGGCAAGATGACGTTTGAGACCTTGCTTTTGCCCGTGGTTACCTTGTCTCTGGCGCAAATTGCCATCATCTCCCGTTTGGTGCGCTCTAGCGCGGTTGAAGTCTTGCGCTCCAACTTTGTGCGCACGGCGCGCGCGAAGGGCCTTCCTGAAGGCCAAGTCCTCGCCAAGCACGCGCTGCGCGCGGCGCTATTGCCGCTGGTCTCCTATTTGGGCCCTGCCTGCGCGGGCCTGATTACCGGCTCTGTCGTGGTAGAGACCGTGTTCCAACTTCCAGGCATTGGCAAAAACTTCGTCACGAGTGCTTTGCAGCGCGATTATCCCGTCGTGATGGCGGTGGTCGTGCTCTATGCCGGCCTCATCATTCTACTTAATCTTCTGGCCGATCTTGCGTACGGCCTCTTAGACCCGAAAGTAAAATACGAGTGACCCTCTTGACCACACCCCAAGAAAAGGCAGAGCTTCTGGAAGCCGCTGTCAAAGGCCGCTCGCTGTGGGAGGATGCGCGTCGCCGCCTGTTCCGCAATAAGGCCGCCGTGGGCAGCATGATCGTGCTGGGTACCTTGACCTTTTTGGCAATCTTTGGCCCGTTTTTCTGGCCACATGATTATGAGACGATCTATAATGACCGCGTATTGCAGGCCCCAACGTGGGAGCATTTGCACATTTTCGGCACCGACCCACAAGGCCGGGACTTGTTCGTGCGCCTCTTGTATGGCCTGCGCATGTCGTTGGCCGTAGGCCTGGTCGCAACCGGGGTTTCACTTCTGATCGGGGTTATTTGGGGCGCGACGGCTGGCTATATTGGTGGTCGGGTCGACCAGATCATGATGCGCATCGTCGATGTGCTTTACGCGCTGCCGTTCATTTTCTTTGTGATCATCTTGATGGTGGTCTTTGGCCGCAATCTGATCTTGATCTTTGTCGCGATTGGCGCGGTTGAATGGTTGACCATGGCGCGGATTGTTCGCGGGCAGACGATCTCTCTGCGCAAGAAGGAATTTGTTGAGGCCGCAGAAGCTGCAGGCGTCACCAGCGCGAGCATCGTGACCCGCCATATTGTTCCAAACGTGCTGGGCCCAGTGGTCGTCTATGTGACCTTGACCATTCCAGCTGTGATCTTGACGGAAAGCTTCTTGAGCTTCCTTGGTCTAGGCGTTCAGGAGCCCATGACCAGTCTGGGCAATCTGATCTCTATTGGGGCGCGCGAAATGGAAATCGCCCCGTGGCTTTTGATTTTCCCAGCCACCACCATGATGATCACCTTGTTCTGCTTCAACTTCATCGGTGATGGGTTGCGCGACGCGATTGACCCCCGCGACCGCTAACTCGACACCCTAGGGCGAAGCGACGTTCGCCCTATTCAACTCGGCGTACGCGATAGCCTTTGTTGCGGCCTTCTACCGTCAGGATGAAGGAGCCCATGGCTGCGGTACGAATTTTGACGCTATAGGGCGGCCGTTTGGGCGCATTGAGTTCGCCCGCCTCAGTCAAGCGCCAAACCTGTCCATTCTCCAACGTGATCACAATCCGCCCAGCCGATTCCCGGGTGCTGACCACGGTGAAGCTTTGCTCTTCAATATCGTCAGCCACGGCTGCCGCAGCCACGCTCTGGTCCTTGTTGTCAGCCTTAGGACCGCCGCCAAAGGCTGGAAAGCCTAACTTTGGCAGGGAAGGCAGTGAAAAACCAAATGCTTCGCGACGCACCTTTTCAACCCGCTGCTTGTCGAAAGTCACAATCTCGGACTTCGCCTCTTTGGCACGAATGCTCGCGACAGCTGAATCAAAGCAGGCCAAACGCTCGGTTGGGTCGGTTTTGTTCGCGCAGGCATAAATCGGTTCGAGCGGAGAAACCGCCCCATTCGTGGGATTTTGTCCAGATTGGGCTAAAGCAACTGCACCAAATGTCACAAAACCCGCCGCAATGAGCGTGGCACTGAATTTGTTCATTTCACGTTACCTTCACAAATCGTAACAAGGTTTTTGTCGGAGTGCCTGTCTGCATAGCAAAAGCAGGCCCGTGCGCTATAGAGGTCACACACTAACCCGATCGGGAGAGACAACGAAATGAAAATCACACGCCGGTCTTTGGCTGCCGCAACAACTGCTTTGGTGCTGAGTTTAGGTTTGGTTTCTTGTGGCGGTGGCAGTGCCGATGCCGACAAGGCGCGGACGCTTCAAATCGGCAATGGTGCAGAGCCTTTGTCTCTCGACCCCCATCAGGCCTCTGGTACTTGGGAGAACCGGATTATCGGCGATATGCTGCAAGGTCTTACGACCGATGATGCGCAAGGCCGCCCCATTCCAGGTATGGCGACAGAATGGTCAACCAGCGCAGACGGTCTTGTGTGGACGTTTAAGCTACGCGACGCCAAATGGTCGGACGGTCAGCCCGTCACAGCGGATGACTTTGTCTTTGCTTGGCGGCGGATCATGACCACAACCCCGCCAGCCAAATATGCCTCTATCCTCTATGTCATCAAAAATGCCGAGAAAATTTATGATGGCCGCATTAAAGACGTGACCCAATTGGGCGTGCGCGCCGTTGATGCAAAAACACTGGAAGTCACGCTGGAGCATCCAGCCCCGTATTTGCCAGGTCTTTTGACCCATTACACCTCATTCCCAATCCCAAAGCATGTGGTTGAGAAGGTTGGTAATGAGTGGATCAAGGCCGAGAATTTCGTCGGCAACGGCCCCTATAAGCTGCAGCAATGGAAGCCGAACGACTTCGTTCATGTCGTGCGCAACGCCAATTATTACGACAATGCCAATGTCTGTATTGATCAGATCTTCTACTACCCCACCTCAGACGACAATGCTGCTGAGCGCAAGGTCCGTACCGGCGACCTCGACATCAACACCAACTTCTCGGGATCTCGCCTTGAAGAGATCAACAAGAATTTGCCAGGCTATGCGCGCATTCACGGCTATACCGGCCTGACCTATTACATCTTTAACCTGCGCAAAGCCCCGTTTAACGACGCACGCGTTCGCGCAGCGATTTCGATGACGGCAGACCGTGAGTTTGTGACCAAAGAGATATTGAAGGCAGGCCAACAGCCAGCCTATAGCCTCGTGCCCCCAGGCATTGCCGACTATCAGTCGGGAGCCATGTCGACTGACTTTAAGGGGCAAAGCATGGATGAGCGCTTAGCCCGGGCCAAAAAGCTGTTGGAAGAGGCCGGCTATGGCCCGAATAAGCCGCTGAAGTTCACCTTTAGCTTCCGCAATTCGGGCGACAACCCGCGCGTGGCCCCAGTCGTTCAACAGAATTGGGCTAAGATCGCCCCTTGGGTTCAGGTCGAGATTTTGGGTGCTGAAACCCAGATCAATTACGAAAAGCTGCGGACAGGTGATTTCGAACTCGGCGATGCAGGCTGGATTTCAGACTTCAACGACGCGAAGAATTTCGTCTATCTGTTCCAAACCAGCACCGATCAGTTGAATTACGGTAAGTATAGTAATCCAGAATTCGACAAGCTGATGGAAGCGGCTGACGTTGAGAAAGATACCGTCAAGCGCGCCAACATGATGAAGCAAGCCGAAGCTATCGTGCTGAAAGAAAATGGCTTTATGCCGATGTGGTTCCTCACTAACCGCAATCTGGTCAGCCCACGTGTCACCGGTTGGGTCGACAATGCCGTCGATATCCACCGCGCCCGCTATCTGTGCACCACCGATGTGCAAAAACCGGCGGCGGCACCTAAGTCGTAAACGGCTCTACGCATCCTACGACAGAAAAAAAGCCCGGCAGGTTTCCCTGCCGGGCTTCATTTTTGGGTGTGTGACAATGCGTCCTTACTTGGCGGCGCGCTTGGTTAGCGTGGGTTTCAGACCGGGTTCTTTAAAAGTTGTCGAGATGTTGCCGCAATTGGTGCCCATCCATTCAAGAATGAGGCTTAGGAATTGCTTGCGATGCTCTGGTGTCATTTCGCCAAGGGTGTGCGCCATTTTCGGGATTTCGACATAGCGGAAGTTTGCCGTAGGGTTGACCTGACGCATACGCGCCGCAGCGGTGCGCGAATGGATTGTATCGGCCTGCCGGTCATAGTCGCCATGGAAAATGAGCCAAGGGATTTTGACTTCGTCGAGATGTTCCATTGGATCCATCCCGGCAACGGTAACGCCTTGTAGCGTTCTCGCGAGCCTGTTTTCACCCCAGTCGTTGGAGATGCGTTCAAGATCAATCGCAGGCGCACCGGAAATGGCGCATTGCCAAAGTCCGGCTGAACGTCCGCCAGAGCGCACCGCCGCAGCAGCTGCGGCAAAGCCACCATAAGAATAGCCATACATCATCATGCGGTTGGGATCGGCAATGCCTTGGTCGACGAGCCATTTGGCCCCGTCATCCTTATCATCCTGCATCAACGCGCCCCATTGCTTGTCGCCGCCCTTCCACAAGGCTTTACCCAAGTCGGTGGAGCCACGGTATTGCGGGAGCAACACCGCAAAGCCACGGGTTGCAAACATCTGGCTCCAATAGCTAATATCAAAGTCCATATCGTCGCGCCCCCACGGTCCACCATGAGGCATCACGACCAGCGGCAAACGCCCGTCTCGCTCTTTTTTGTAGCCCGGCGGGAGGTAGAGAATGCCGGGAATTTGAAAGCCATCGCGGGCCGGGTAAGTGACCCACTCCGCTGGGCCCAAATTCTTGCGATCCCAGCCGTCCAACATCGACCCAATCTTGATCAATTGGCGTTCATTTTTAAGAAGGTAGAATGTATCGGGCAAATTGGGTGCCGTTGCCCTGACCAAAACATTCGCGCCACCATTGCGGACTCCAAAGGAAACAATGGTGTCTGGCATGGCGCGTTCAAGCAGGGCTTGGATGCGCTTGTCGACGGGGTCGAAATAGTCACATTCTGTAGAAGGTCCTGCCCAGCAGAAGCTGCGGAGCGGGTCTTGCGTGAGGGCATCTTCATCAGCCGCCGTGCCAAAGCCAGCGGAGGAGATGTCAAAGTCAGTATTTTGAACAATTGGGGGCCCCAATGTATCGGTTGCAATGTCGTATTTCGCCAGCACCGTAAAATTGCTGTCTTTGTTGGTGATGACATAAATTGACTTGTTGTCGTTTGAGATATGAACCGGCGTTAGGTCAAACCGCTCATTCAGATTGTAGCGGATGCCAGACAATTCCCGCCAAGGTGCTTGGTTGTTCTCGCGGAAATAATAGAGATAATTGTAAACGCCATTGGCAACTCTCAGCTCGCCCTTCAGCTTGATATTGCCTTCGCTATCGGACCAAAGGAATTCTTCGTTGTCCCCCGTCCGGGCAAAACGGTCCTTGCGACCAGTGTTCAGATTGAGGCGTACAATTTCAGAGCCAGAGATCTTTTGAATCTCCATCAAGACAACATTTTCTTCCTTAGGAAGGCGATTGAACAGGCTATAGCCAACAATGAAATCATCATCGCGCGTCAGCGCGGCTTCTTCATTTGAGATATCAAGGAAGGACGATCCATCGAGGTTGGCAATGGCCGCGCGGCTGTACCAATCCGAATTTGCCCCCGCGCTGACGGGCTGATTGGCAAACACCAAAAGCTTGGAATTGCTCACGAAGTTAAAGCCCGTGAAGCGCATGGTTTTAGAACCAAATTGCGTGGGTGTTTTGCTCATATCATCGGTCGACCAAACGCGAATCACTGGGTTTTGGCCCGGCATACCCGCGATGGCAGCAATATGTTTTCCATCCGGACTAATACGCGTGCCCCAAATCGCCCAATCTTTCGCCATCGCCTCAACCGGTAAGGCTGGGCCAGTGGGCTTAAACGTCTGAGCATGCGTCGCGGTGGCCAGTGTTGCTGCACATAGGACGGATGTGGCTAGAAGAAAAACCTGTTTCAAACGCATCATAAAAACTCCTTACTCAGATCATCGACAAACGTGTCGAAGGTAACCTAGCGTTATCGTTTGCCAAGTCATGGCCTCAAGTTAACGGCAATCGCGAGTCTGGCAAGCAATATGACTGTGATCGAAAGTAGCTTTGTAAAAAAGCTATAGCCTCCGGTAAACTTCGGGCTTTCATGTGATTGCTTGCAGGCTCTGACTGTTCGAGCGTGACGATGGAAAAGCTCGGAATTTTGTCCTGCCAAGCTTTGGTTTTCTCTTGGGCAGTTGCGGCGCACAGTTCGGCAATTTCTCGAGGGCAGGGGGCCTAGTTCGTCTCGCGATACCCACTTTGGGGCTCACTTTTACTGTTGCCAATAAGTTACACAATCGCCACAAATTACCTGTTGGTAACATTTTGGCAGATCGGGTTGTTGCCCTGTGAGTCCATAGGGTTGTATCCCCCGTTAGCTTTACCAAAGACCTGCGTGCGTAATTCGGTTTACGGTTATCTTTCACAGGGGTCCCTTCATGAAATCGTCTACCCGCGCCACCCTGTTTGGCGCTACCGCTCTCACCGTCATCTCGATCCTGCCAACTGTCGCAGCCGCCCAAAACGCGCCTGCAACACCAGAAGCGAAGGCTGAAAGTGAGGAAACATCTACGCCAGTGGAAACAATCGTGGTCGTTGGTTCGCGGATCCGGAAGGACACGTTTAATTCAGCGTCGCCGATTCAAATCATCACTCGAGACGACACTGTACTTGCCGGTCTGACGTCCACAGCGGCGGTTCTTCAGTCAAACTCGGTGACGAGTGGATCAGCTCAGGTCAATGACGCTTTCGGCGGCTTTGTAACAAATGGTGGCCCCGGTGCGGCTACCGTAGGCCTTCGCGGCCTCGGTCCCGGTCGCACGCTCGTTATGATCAATGGTCGGCGGGTGGCACCTGCAGGCTCACGTGGATCAGTTGGCTCTGCCGACCTCAATGTGTTGCCAAGTGCATTGATTTCTAGAACGGAAGTCCTTCGGGACGGAGCATCGGCAATTTACGGTTCTGATGCAATTGGGGGGGTGATCAATATTGTCACGCGCAAGTTCAAGGGACTTACCATCGAAGGCCAGCATAATCAGCCGACAGAGGGGGGAGGAGAACGTAGCCGTATCTCTTTAGCTGGTGGTACAGCCATCGGTAATCTCAACATCCAAGGGTCGTTAGAATACTACCAATCTCAACCTCAGACCTATAATGATCGGGATTGGACACGTTGCCAAACGGAGTACCAGTTTAACAAAGCAACGGGTGCCACAATTGATTATTTGGACCCTCTGACTGGCAAGTCAAAATGCTGGGGCATTTTGAACCAAGGCGCGTCGGGCGGGGTGACCATTAACACGCTCGGGACCCCCAATTTTGCTGGGGTGGCTGCACCAGGGGCCGGCACTAGCGGCGTTTATAACCGTTGGCGTCCTAACTCATCCATCGCAACGGGATTAGCTGGTTTTGAAGGCGTGAGCGGTGCAAGCTTAAACGTCCGGGATACGTTCGACCCGGATATGCTGAATAACACGCTGCTATCACCCGTGAAAACAACAACGGCGTTTGCAACCGCCACTTATGACGCGGCCGAATATGGCAACATGCAATTGTATGGGGAGTTCTTGTTCAACCGTCGTGAGTCCAGTCAAACGGGCTATCGGCAATTGGTGCTCGACTATCCAACGGGATCTCCACTTATCCCAGCCAATATCGCAGCAGTTCCAGGGAATTTCTTGTCATTGGGCGGTTCCACTTTATTGCCAAATGTAACCCATAAGGCGCGTGCTTTCATTGGTTATGGAAACACTGAAAGCTGGCAAGAAGTTGACTTCATGAAAATTCTTGGCGGCGTAAAAGGAGATATCCCTTGGTTTAAAGGGTGGAATTACGACTTGAATGTCCAGTTCTCCAAGTCTGACGCAACCTATGTTTTCCAATCTTGGCTTACGGACCGGACCGCTGAAACATTACTCGTTGCACCCGCCGCTGCTGGTGTGCCTGCTAATCTGATCCGCAATGGCCTCACCTGCACTGTCAACAACTTGAATCCGGCTGCCGCCAAATGTGTTCCGGCCCCGGCATTGAACTCAAATACCTTGGCTGGAAATCTTCCCGATGATTGGAAGAATTATACGCTGGTTGATGTGCCTAGCACCACGACTTATGAAGAGACCGTTTTTTCTGCTGGGGTAAGTGGGCCTGCTTTCAAATTGCCTGCAGGCTCAATTGATGTCGCTTTGGGTGTTGAATATCGCAAAGCTTCAATCAACGATCAGCCCAGCACGGAATCTATCAATGGCAATCTGTACAATTTGTCTTCTGCCGTCGCTACGGTTGGCAGTGATAGTGTGATCGAAGTCTTTGGCGAGGTTGAAGTCCCTCTGCTTGCAAATGCTTTTCTGGCAAAGGCGCTCAATATCGAGCTTGCGGGCCGATACACGGATTATGATTCGTACGGCGAAAACTCTACCTATAAAGCAGGGATATTTTACAAGCCTTTCGACTTCCTGACCTTGCGGGCATCGACCGGGACATCCTACCGAGCACCAGCTCTGTTTGAACAATTCCTCGGAACAACCTCCTCGTTCTCCGCTTCGTCCGGCGACATTTGTAACCTGTGGAATGCGCCAGGACGCGATCCTAATGTTGCCAAAAACTGCTCATCCTTCGGTCTCCCGCCAGGCTGGGATGTTGGCAATGGCAACAACCAATCTATTCGCGTTAATGCCTCTGGCGGCGCAGGTTTTGCGCTTGGACCTGAAACTTCAGACAATCTGACAGGTGGCATTGTTTTCTCGCCATCGTTTCTACCGGACGTACTTGGGGATTTCTCCTTCGCTGTCGATTACTTTGACATCGACATCCAGGACGGCGTTGCTCAACCCGGTGTCCAGTTCATCTTGAACCAATGCTATTCCGCGCCGAATTTCAATAGTCCACTTTGCATCTTCACCACCCGGGACCCGGTCACAAAGGCCTTGACGGTGAACAACAATTACACCAACATTTCCAGTGTACAAACAAAAGGTTATGACTACACACTGCGTTGGTCTAAGGACTTTGGGCAAACGAGAATGGTTGTGAATGCTGCGGTCACCCAGTTTACCGGGCAAATCACAAAGGCAAGACCGGATGCTCCGTCGCTTGATTTCAATGGCACCCTAAATGCGCCGGAATATACTGGAGACATCAATATCAATCTGACCCATGGACCATGGCGGTTCCGTTGGGGAGTCGACTGGACTGCAGCACAAGAGTCATACACCTACTACGGCCTTAACAAGTCCACGACACCATTCATCTTGGATGTTCCTGACTATTATCTGCACAATGCCTCCATTCGTTACACAGCGAAAAAATGGGGCGCGACATTGGGCGTTCGGAACATCAGTGATGAAACTCCACCACAAATTTCCTCGACTGCGCTCTATAACCGGATCGCAAATGTGCCTCTCTATTCCGGCTATGATTATCGCGGCAGGGAAGTGTTCTTAAACCTCACCGCTTCTTTCTAAAGTCAGTAAAAAGGCGCCGTCGTCTGGCGTCTGGAGTTTTACCCACCAAAAAAGCCCGGCAGGACAACCTGCCGGGCTTTAATTTTGGGATCAGACCAATCGGCGCTTATTTCGAGGCGCGTTTGGTCATGGTGGTTTTGAGGCCGGGTTCGTCGAATTTGTCCGAGATATTGCCGCAATTATTCGCGGTCATGTCCAAGATCAGGTTCAAGAACTGGGTCTTGTGCTCTGGGTACATTTGGATCAGCTGGTGCGACATGCGGGGAATTTCCACATAGCGGAAGTTCGCATTTGGATTCACCTGACGCATCCGAGCTGCCGCGGTGCGGGAGTGGATGGTGTCGGCTTGACGGTCATAGTCACCATGGAAGATCAACCAGGGGATTTTGACTTGGTCGAGGTGGGTCATAGGATCCCAACCGCCGACGGTGACGCCTTGGTTCACACGTTGCAGGCGGCTTTCACCCCAATCGGTTGCGATGCGCTGTAGGTCAATCGCAGGAGCACCCGAGATCGCGCACTGCCACAGGCCTTCAGAGCGGCCACCCGAACGGGCCGCAGCAGCGGCTGCCGCAAAGCCACCATAGGAATAGCCATACATCATCATGCGGCTGGGATCGGCAATGCCTTGATCAACCAACCATTTGGCACCGTCATCCTTGTCGTCCTGCATGATCGCGCCCCATTGGTTGTCGCCACCTTTCCAGAGGGCTTTGCCAAGGTCATCGGTCCCACGATATTGTGGTTGCAGAACGGCAAAGCCGCGGGTTGCGAACATTTGTGGCCAGTAGCTGCGATCAAAGTCCATATTGTCCCGCGACCACGGGCCGCCATGTGGCATGACGACCAATGGCAGGCGACCATCGCGCTCTTTTTTATAGCCGGGTGGCAGATAGAGAATGCCAGGAACTTGGAAGCCGTCGCGGGCTGGGTAATAGACCCATTCTGCAGGCCCCAAATTGGTGCGGTCCCATCCGTCCAAAACCGAACCAACTTTGATCAATTGGCGCTCATTCTTCAAAAGATAGGTCGTCGTGGGAACGTTTGGCGCGGTTGCTGTCACCAACACATTCGCGCCGCCATTTCGCACACCAAAGGCGATGTTGGTGCCGGGCAGGGCACGCTCCAGCAAGTTAAAGATGCGTTTGTCGACTGGGTCGGAATAATTGCACTCGGTCGAGGGGCCAGCCCAGCAGAAGCTACGCAATGGATCTTGGGTTAGAGCGTCTTCGTCGGTGGATGAACCAAAGCTGGCACTTGAGATATCAAACTCAGTGTTTTGAGCGATTGGCGGGCCAATCGTGTCAGTTGCAACATCATATTTCGCCAACACATTGAAATTGGTGTCGCGGTTCGTCAGTACATAGATGCTTTTGTTGTCTTTGGAGACATGCACCGGTGATAGGTTGAAGCGGTCATTAATCGGACGGCGTAGCCCAGCCAGCTCTTTCCACTCCGCATTATTGTTTTCACGGAAATAGACATATTGGGTGTAAACGCCATTTGCGGCGCGCAATTGGCCTTTCAGTTTAATGTTGCCATCGTTGTCCGCCCACTCAAAGCTTTCGTTGTCGCCCGTGCGGGCGAAACGATCTTGCCGACCTGAGTTCACATTCAACCGCACAATTTCTGTGCCGGAGAAGCGCCGGATTTCCATCAGAACGACATTTTCTTCTTTTGGAAGGCGATTGAACAAGGAAAAGCCGATGATGCGGTCGTCACCGCGTGCGTCTGAACTTTCGTCCTGAGAAATATCTAGGAAAGACGATCCATCGAGGTTTGCGATAGCCGCCTTGCTCTGCCAGTTGGAATTAGCGCCAGCTGCCACGGGTTGGTTGGCAAATACCAGCAGCTTCGAATTGTTCATGAAGCTGAAGCCCGTGAACCGCATGGACTTGGATCCAAATTGCGTCGGGGTCTTGCTCATGTCGTCGGTCGACCAAACGCGGATCACAGGATTTTGACCGGGAATGCCTGCCAAAGCGGCAATATGCTTGCCGTCTGGGCTGATCCGAGCACCCCAGACCCCCCAATCGCGCGACATGACGTCAACTGGCAGAGCCGGTCCGGTTGGTTTGAAGGTTTGCGCTTGAACTGCGCTGGTCGCGGCGACGGCGACGCAGATCGCAGTTGATACCATAAGAACAAGTCGTTTTGCGAACATTTGTGAGGACCCCATGGAAAGTCGTGCTTTCGAGACATGATTGCGGCGGCAACAAGAGCGCGGCCTTGGCAGGTATTTATACGCTCTGTCGTAAAGGGCAACACGAGTAACAGCGAACACCTGCAATGCACAAGAGTGTGGCAAACATGTTACAAAATTTTCACAAGTGATGCACAGGCGCATTTTGGGCAGGAAGAGTCCTTGCAACCTTTTTTCGTTCGCGCTCTACAGCCACCAATGCAGAATCCACGGTTTTTCTCCTCACATTACCTGAGGGTTGCGTTGTGGATTTTGGTTACCTAAGGGGGAATACCTTGAAAATATCTGTTCGTGCTTCCTTGATCGGCGCAACCGCGTTGACCGCACTGACCTTCATCCCAGCCGTTGCGAGCGCTCAAACCGCTCCAGCTCCCGCTGCTGCACCTGCTAAGCAAGCGGAAACCATCGTGGTTACCGGTTCGCGCATCCGTCGCGACACCTTCAACTCAGCGTCGCCTTTGACCGTCATCACCAATGACAACGCCGTGCTGTCGGGCACCATCGATGCGGCTGAAATCCTGCAAAGCTCTACAGCTGCTGCTGGTTCGGGTCAGATCAACAACTTCTTCTCTGGCTTCATCGTTGAAGGTGGCCCAGGGATCCAAACCGTCGGACTCAACAGCTTGGGCGCTCAGCGTACCTTGGTGCTGTTGAACGGTCGCCGTTTGCCACCATCAGGTGTGCGCGGTCAGGTTGGCGCAGTCGACCTGCAAACCATCCCTAACTTGGCGATCAGCCGCTACGAAATCCTGAACGAAGGCGCTTCGCCAATTTACGGTTCGGATGCTGTGGGCGGTGTTGTCAACGCGATCGTTCGTAAGAACGTGAACGGCTTTGAAGCAACCGCTTCTGGCAACGTGACCGAAGCAGGCGCTGGTGAGCAATTCACCGTCGGCGCATTGTGGGGCAAGACTGCAGACCGTTGGAACGTCATGGTCAGCGGCAGCTACTTCGAGCAAAAAGCCTTGAAGTACGGCGACCGTGATTATTGCCAACAAGACTATGTGTTCGATGCAGCAACCGGCCAACGCGCTGACTTCATCGATCCAAAGACCGGCCAGCCTAAGTGCTTTGGTATCGGCC
The DNA here is from genome assembly GCF_049239865.1 of Aquidulcibacter sp. Classification (NCBI taxonomy): domain Bacteria; kingdom Pseudomonadati; phylum Pseudomonadota; class Alphaproteobacteria; order Caulobacterales; family Caulobacteraceae; genus Aquidulcibacter; species Aquidulcibacter sp. The sequence goes on along the minus strand of NZ_JBMLTR010000007.1, from coordinate 94,117 downwards.
CATCGTTCAACCGTATCTCGCTCTTGGGCGCAGCCACCACCGGCACCGGTACCTGGATCTCCGATCCAAGCATCACCGCCCGGACCGTTGGTTTGAACCCATCGGTTCGTCCAATCGCTGGCAGCACCACCAACTGCTTGACCGCAACTGGCGCAACCGTCACTTGCGCCAGCCAACAAGCTTTGTTGACCGTTCCTGGTTATCGTCGTCTGTTCAGCCCACAAAACGGGGTGATTGGTGCGCCATTGGCTAACCAAATCGATTACGAGCATCCACTGGTTGCGAACACCGACATCATCTCGCCATCCAAGCGCACCAACTTCTATGCCACCGCGGCACGGGACTTGGACATTCTGGGCGGCGTGGAAATCTACGGTGAAGCACTCTACGCAAAGCGTGAGTCGAGCCAAGAGCGTGCAGCACAGCTGTTCTTCGTGATCCCAGCTACCAACGCCTACAACCCATTTGGCGTTTCGGCTCAGCCTGTCATCGTCCGCCCAGCAAACAGCCAGCAAACGGTTGAAACCTGGCAAGTTGTCGGCGGCGTCAAAGGTCAAACCGGCAACGGTTTTGCTGGCCTGCTGAAGAACGGTGCTTGGGAACTTTACGCGCAAACCAGCAGCGGCGAAGGCAGCTACTCCGGTACTGCAATTCTGGCTGACCGCTTGACCGCGATGTCAAACGCTACCCGCAACCCAACCACGGGTGTCGTGACCTGCCCAACCCCGACCTTGTCGGGCGGCACGTGCTTGCCAATCAACTTCTTCGATCCACGCGTCCTGCGCGGCGATTTCACGGCTGAAGAGTTCAACTATCTCTTCAACAATGAGAACACCGGCAACACGGTTTATGAGCAAACCGTGGTTGAAGGTAACGTCTCGGGCGATGTGTTCCAGGTTCCTGGTGCATCTGACGCCGTGAAGTTGGTTTTGGGTGCGCAATATCGTACCTACAGCATCAACGACGTTCCAGGTGCTGAAACCCGTCGTGCAAACATTGCACTGACCACGGTTGCAGGCATCACCAAGGGTGAAGACTCGGTGAAGGAGTTCTACGGCGAACTTTCTGCACCATTGATGTCAAAGAAGCCATTGGTCGAAAACCTCGAAGTCAACTTGGCCTATCGCTACACCAACTATGATTCCTATGACTCCAACACGACGTGGAAAGCCACGGCAAACTGGAAGATCACGCCGGAATTTGCGATCGTCGCAATTGCAGGTACTTCGTACCGCGCACCTGCTTTGTTCGAATTGTTCTTGGGCGACCAAACTGGCTTCTTGGGCCAAGCAGCCGTCGACCCATGTATCAACCACGACCTCAGCCAAAACCCGATCCTGAAGGCACGTTGTTTGGCCGCTGGCATTCCCGGCGACTATAACGGCGCGACCAATGGTTCGAGCCAGTCGGTGACCGTATTCACCGGTGGTGGTGCAGGCACGTTGAAGGAAGAAGAATCCCGTTCGGATATCTTCAGCTTCGTCTACACACCTTCCAAAATCGACCTGAACTTGCGCGTTGATTACTGGAAAATCTCGGTAACCGATCAGGTTGCTCAGTTTGGTGCAGGTAACATCGTTGGCTCCTGCTATGGTGCTGCCGATCAAGCCCGCGCTGACCAGTTCTGCCGCTTGTTCACACGTGACACCAACCCAACGTCGAACCGTTTCCGCCAAATTCTGACGGTTTCGAACGACTATGTGAACGTCAACGTGACCGAAGTTGAAGGTATCGACCTGAAGGCCGTCTACCGCAAAGACTTCGCGTTCGGTGATTTGGTGATCGACACGGCACACCGCTGGACCACGTCCAACGAGCAGGGCTTGTTCTCTGACAGCAACTTGACCCAAGTTGCAGGTGACATTGGTGAACCAATGTACGTCAGCCAAACCCAGTTGCGCTTTGAGCGTAAGGACTGGACCTACAGCTGGAACATTGATGCCGTTGGCCAGTCCAACGAAACCTTGTTCAACAATGGTGTGAACCCAGTTGTTTCAACACCTGGTTCCTACTATGCCTACAATGGTATCGGTTCGGTTCTGTATAAGACCAAGACCGAAACCACCATCACGCATGGCGTCAGCGTCCGCTATCGTTCGGACAACTGGACCATCGTTGGCGGTATCCGCAACTTGTTCGACGAAGCACCGCCATCGATCTCGACCGCTGTGTTCTTCTCGCGCTTGGGCAACTCCGCTTTGACCTCGCAGTACGACCAGTTCGGCCGCGCGTTCAACGCAACGGTAATCCGCCGCTTCTAGGCTTTGGATTGATCTTCAAAATGAGCAAAGGCGGCCTTTCGGGGCCGCCTTTTTTCTTTTTCTGGGCGCGTGACTTTGATCGAAGCAGAATGGCGAAATGTGTCGCTTCGATGCTGAATATCCAAAGTGCTGTCGCTGAAATTGAGTAAAATTTGGGCAGCCTGTCGGTCGGATGGTGCTTTATATGTTTAGTCCGGTACTCATAAACGTCTGAAGTTTGACTGGACTCTTTCGTGCGTGCCGCGAAACTTAGTAATAACGAAAATGGAATTATGTGTAACTCAGAATTTTGTCGCACTATATAGAATAAAATTTGTATAAATATTTTAGACTTTATTGTAATGTAGTCATAATTGATTTTATATAAATATTACTTGATATTTATATTTTGACATACATTGAATTGTCAAAATTTAAATTTAACAAAGAAAATTTATTATTTTACGCGAAACGAGTATGCGACAGTTTGGCAACAACCTGATCTCTCTTTGTCATTTACCTGTCATTGCAACGTTGACGACTTGTAATGTGCTGGTTAACTCTCGTCCTATTGCCTGAAAAAGCTGAGTCAAACAGCGATAGGGCAGGGGACAAATGGAGGTTCCAGTATGAAAATTTCGATGACCCGCGAGCTCTTGCTCGCGAGCACAATTGTTGCAGGCCTCGGTCTTGCAGCGCCAGCATTCGCCCAGACGGCGGCTGCTACCGACGAGAAGACCGCCGAAGTCGTGGTCGTCACCGGTACGCGGATTTCAGCACCAGGCGTGCAATCGGCTAGCCCGATTACATCGATCGGTGGCGCTGAACTCCAACTGAACCAAGTTGCGGAAGCTGAAAAGCTGCTCCGCTCGCTGCCATCCACGATCCCTGGCGACGGTGAAAACGTCAACAACGGTACCGCTGGTGTGACCACCGTCAACATGCGCGGTTTGGGCGCGCAACGGAACCTCGTCCTGATGGACGGCAAGCGCATGACCCCATACAACATTGATGGCCGCGTCGACATTTCGACCGTTCCTCAAGCCATGTTGGAGCGCGTTGATATTCTGACCGGTGGTGCGTCGACCGTTTATGGTTCGGACGCTATGTCGGGCGTTATCAACTTCGTGCTGAAGAAGGACTTCGAAGGCATTGAAGTTGATCTGAAGCGTTCGATCACCGGCGACAATGACGGCCAAATCGTGACTGCTTCGGTTGCTATGGGTGCAAACCTAGACGATGGCCGCGGTAACGTGGCTTTGTCCATGAACTGGACCCAGCGCGACGCCGTTTTGCTGGCTGACCGTCCATTCGGCTTGATCGGCGTTGTGTCTGAAACCGGCGATGGCTTGAGCGGTGTTGCTCCTGCTGCTCCTGCAGGTTGCGGTGGTCCAAACGTTGTGGCCGCTGGTGGTTCGACCACGGGTATCCCAACCCGCATGACCTATATGGGCGGTGGCGGCCAGTTCCGCGACGACGGCACCTTGGGCGCAAACTGCTCGGTGTTCAACTTCAACCCATATAACTACTACCAAACCCCACAAGAGCGTTATTCGGCAACGGCAATCGCTCGCTATGACATCAACGACCATGTTGAAGCTTATGGCCGTGCAACTTTTGCTGCGACCAACATTCGCCAGCAGATCGCGCCATCGGGTGTATTTGGTAACTTGTTCAACGTTCCTTTGAACAACCCATATTTGTCGGCTCAGGCTCGTACAAAGATCATCACGGAAGCCAATGCGTTCCGTGCAAGTGGTGGCAACACGACTGGTCGCTGGATCGACGTGAACAACAACGGTGTGGTTGACGCAGCCGATACGCTGCAAATGTCCATCCGTCGTCGTACCGTTGAATTTGGTGAGCGTTCGACCACCTATGACAACAACACCTTCCAATTGGTGTTGGGTCTGAAGGGCGACCTCGGCAAGTTCTTGCCAGACTGGACTTGGGATGCATCGGTTCAAATGGGCCAAGCAGACCGTACCAACGTTTCGGCTGGCTACACCAACGTAGCTAACTTCCAGAACGCTTTGAACGCAACCAGCACCACCGCTTGCGCCAATGGCGACGCAGCTTGCGTACCCATCAACGTATTTGGTGGCTTTGGCACCATCACCCCAGCCATGGCAGCCTATTCGTCGGCAGTAGCCTTGGAACAGCAGAACTACGTTCAAAGCATCGCAGGTGCTTCGGTCGGTGGTCCTTTGCATGGCTTCCAAAGCCCAATGGCAGACAGCCCAGTCAACGTCGTGTTCGGTTACGAATATCGCCGTGAAGAAGGCTCCACCACACCAGACGAATGCTTGAAGCTGGCTCCAACCAGCTGCTTGGGTGGCGCTGGTGGTAACACCTTGCCAGTCGCAGGTGGTTACAGCGTGAACGAAGTCTACACCGAAATCGGTGTGCCTTTGGTTGCTGGTAAGCCATTGTTTGAATCGCTCAGCTTGGAACTCGGCTATCGTTTGGCTGACTACTCCCTGACCGGTCAGAACACGACTTGGAAAGTTGGTTTGGACTGGGCATTGACCGATCAATTCCGTTTCCGCGCGATGAAGCAAAAGGCCGCTCGTGCGCCTAACGTTGGTGAATTGTTCTCGCCATTCGTCACCGGCTTGCAAAACTCTGGTCGCGATCCCTGCTCGATCGCTCAACCAGTTGCAGAACGTACTGCCGCTTTGCGCGCTTTGTGCCAATCGACCGGCCAAGCAGCAAGCGACGTTTGGAACGTTCAAGACATCGTGGCCGGCCAAGTCGGAACCTTTGAAGGCTCCGACCCAGCTAACCCAGCCGACCCTGAAGAAGGTGATACCCTCACTCTCGGTTTCGTCTGGCGTCCTGACTTGGGTGGTTTCTTGAAGAACACCGCTGTCACGTTTGACTATTATGACATCAAGATCAACGACACGATTGGCCTCGGCCAGCCGCAAGAAGTTCTCGATGGCTGCTACAAGCAAGGCATCCAGTCCTTCTGTTCGCAAATCGTTCGTATCAACGGCGACATCGCGACTCCAGGCGCGGGTATCCGTTTGTTGACCACCAACTTGGATTATCAGCAAGCTGCTGGTTATGAAGTGGGCGTCAACACCGGCTTCGATCTGGAAAGCTTGGGTCTCGACAGCAAGTGGGGTTCGGTCCGCATTTCGTACAATGCGAACTACTACACCAAGAACGAGTCCCGTACGACTGCAGACTCCGACATCATCGACTGCAACGGCTTCTATGGCTCGAGCTGCGATCCAACCCACCAGTTCCGCTCGGTACAACGAACCACCTGGTCCGTTGGCGACTTCCAGCTGTCCTACAACTGGCGTCACTTCGCTTCGATCGATATCGAAGAAACCTTGAAGCCAGGCATCTTCGATGCCTTCGAAACGATCGATGCTTATAACTACATCGACTTGTCGGCTTCTTGGGATGTGAACTCGGCTCTGTCGGTGACCGCTTCGGTTGCTAACGTGTTCGACGAAGATCCACCAATCATCGGTAACGAAACTGGTACGACTTCGTACAACTCCGGGAACACCTTCCCATCGAACTACGACACTTTGGGCCGCGTTTATGCACTCGGCGTCAACGTGAAGTTCTGATCTGATATTTCAGATTGAAACATGGCGGCGGGTCCTTCGGGACCCGCCGTTTTTGTTTGCATGGCCTATGCTTGCGTCGCCCCGATGATGGTTTCATAAAGCGGGAAGGGGATTGCATATGACCGCACAGATTGATGCTTGGGTGGCTCAAGCCGAAAAAGCTGCCGGCGAAGGCCGTTGGGCAGAGGCAGAGCGTCTGTGGGGTGAGGTTGCCAAAGCGGCCCCCGATCACGGTTTGGCGCTGCACCGCTTGGGCATTCATGCGTTTCAACGCGGTGCCTATCAAGATGCAGAAGCTGCACTCGCACGTGCTTGTACTTTGATCCCGCAAGATCCCATGATTGCGCTGATGTTGGCCAATGCTCGGCGCGAATTAGGCCAGATCGAGGGCGAGTTTGCAGCCCTCCAACTCGCGCTGTCGGCCGACGCTTATTTCTACCCCGCGCTTTTGGCAAAGGGTGCCCTTTATGAGCGGCAAGGCAGATTGAAGCTGGCGGCGGTCACGTACCGCAATGTTCTCAAGATTGCACCGCCCGAAGCGCATTGGCCACCCAGCTTAGCCCCCGGCTTGGCGCGGGCCGCCAAATTGGTGCGGGATTATCAAGAAGCGTTTGCCATCACCCTGTTTGAAGCGGTTGGTGGGGCAGGGGGCCTGTCGGGGCAATGGCAAGAGGCTATTTCGATCATGTCGGGCCAAACCAAGCCCTATCATGCCGATTGCAACCAACTCCACGTGCCGCGGCTACCAGCCATTCCATTCTTTGATCCCAAGGACTTTGCTTGGGTGCCCGCAATCGAGGCACAGACCGCCGCAATCACGCAAGAGCTAAAGGCCGCCCTTCAAAGCCAGCAGGACGCCTTCCAGCCCTATATTGCATACCAACCTGGTGACCCGGTCAACCAATGGGCGGAGCTCAACCATTCCCAGCGTTGGAGCAGCTTGTCTTTATGGCGCGGTGGCGTGCGGGATGAAGCCAATTTGGCTGCTTGTCCAAAGACTGCAGCCGCTTTAGAAGAAGTTGAGATGGCCGAGATTGGCGGGCTTTGTCCCAATGCCATGTTCTCTGCCCTTGCACCCCATACCGAAATTCCGCCCCATCATGGCGAGACCAATGCCCGCCTTGTCGTGCATTTGCCCTTGGTTGTGCCCAAGAACTGCCTCTACCGCGTGGGCTTTGAGCAAAGGCGCTGGGAAGTCGGCAAAGTCCTGATCTTTGATGACACGCTGGAGCATATGGCACGCAATGATAGCGACGAACTACGCGTCGTCTTGATCTTTGACGTTTGGAACCCGCTTCTCTCACAAGAGGAGCGGGCCCTCGTTCAGAAATTGACCCAAACCGCCCGCCAATTTGCGATAGAATAGGCGAGCGAGGCGTCAGTGCACCCGCATGGGCTCGCGCATGCTGGGCCCTTTCGCCTGCGAGGCCTCGTTCAAGATTTGAGACAGACGCTCATCGCCGGCCAAAGCGCCAATTACGGTCGCGGCACGCGCCGTGACTTTGGCGTTGGCTGCGCTCGCACCAAAAGCACGGCTAAAGGCCGTCAGTGGGTCTTCAACACTGGGATAGCTGCGCAATGTGATGCTGTCTTTGGCTTCAATCTTGGCCAGCGCTTTGGCTTTCAAGATTGCCGTGCGTAAGCCGCCAATCTGGTCGACGAGACCTAAGTCCTTGGCTTCATTGCCCGTCCAAACCCGACCTTTGGCGATCTCTTGCACGCGCGACAGGGGAAGCTTCCGGCCAGCAGCGACTTTGCCAGTAAAGTCTTCATAGATGCGCGTCACCGCCGCATTCATCGCGGCCTTCTGGCTGTTGGTATAAGGCGTGGCAGTGGAATAGGCGTTGGCGAAGTCACCGCCAGCTTGGATCGATGCGATATTGGCCCCCGTGTAGCGGTTTAGGGCGTCATTGATCACAAACTTGCCATTGAACACACCGATGGAGCCCGTGATGGTCGACGGCATGGCAAGGATTGCATCAGCCCCTGTGGAGACATAATAGCCACCTGACGCCGCATAGGCCCCCATGGACACGACGACTGGCTTACCTGCCTTCTTAGCCCGCTCTATCGCGGCCCAGATCTGGTCAGAAGCGCTAGGTGAGCCACCGGGTGACGACACGCGGAAGACAATGGCCTTCACCGCAGCATCGTCGGTCGCGTCGCGAATAGCGGCGGCAAAATCATCGCTGGTGATATTGTTTTCCTGTGCGAACGGGTCGCCGCTGCGTTCGCCCGTGATGATGGCACCTTCACCGCCGACCAAAGCGATCACGGGGCCAGATTCCATCGGCAATTGATAACTGGAGAGATCGACGAATTGGGCTTTATCCTTCCCACCTGCCCGGGCGAGCGCGGCGTCTTGCGCCTCTTCGGGTTGACCGATCTTGTCGATGAGCTTGGCCTGTAGGGCCGCTTCGGCTGACAGAGGCGCTTGATCGAGTGCGGCCTTCATCGCCTCAACAGGCATTTTGCGGTCAAAAGCGGTGGAGGCCAAGAAGGCGTTATAAATGCTGCCCAGCATGGCTGTGGTCGCTTCTCGGTGCGGGGCATTAAAGGTCTTCTCGGTATAAGTGTTGACCGCGTTTTTGTATTCTTTGAATTGTTCAAACTGCGGCAGGATGCCGAATTTTTCCATAAAACCGCCTAAAAAAAGCGTCTCGGCCACAATGCCGGTGGCGGCAAAGTCTGTGGTGCCCTGCATCCACATCTCACTGGCCCCTGACACGGCGACATAATTGGACAGCGTTGGATATTCAAAGCCTTGCGCATGCACAACGACGAATTTGCCGGTCGCTTTAAAGTCGATCATCGCTTGGCGAATTTCTTCTGCATGGGCCGGTGCCATACCGCCTTCACTGGCGCGAACGAACAAGCCCTTCACGCTGCCATCAGTCTCTGCCGCTTGCAGTTTCCGCACAATATCGACAACAGACGTGCCGCCCGAAAAGCCCGCAAACGGGGAATTGGGTGGTACATCCGTGACTGGCGCGCGCAGATCAAGGCTCAATACCGTGTGGGATGGGGTGACCGGTGCGCTGGAACCTGCAACCGATGCAATTAGAATAATTGGGATCAGGATAAAAAATAAAACCAGGCCCAAAAAGACGCCTGCGATCGTAATAAAAAATTGCTTCACCCTGTCCTCCATCGCACCCGCGCCATCTGGATTAAGAGATAGGTCGAGCAGGCACACTTATCACCATCTGTGATATAGGAATTTACAGGTTCCGCCTAGCGGCAGTTACAAAGCGCACGCTGGGCTTAGCGCCGTTTTGCACCAAGTTGTCGGGCGATGATTTGGGCGGCCTTTTGACCTTGTCGCCACGCGCCGCCAACAGTCACAGCCAGCGAGTCGTCGCCGCCGTCGCCTGCGAAAAAGAGACGATCTTCAACGGGTTGGGAGTAGATTTTCCGCGCATTTGCGTGGCCCACGGTCTGATGAGGGTAAGAGCCTAAGGCAAGGGGATCACCCTGCCAATTGGTTGAGCTTAAAGCCGTCACGCGCGCGTTCGTCCCGATCACATTTTTGAGCAGGTCGAGGGCAAAGGCTTCCAAGGCCGCCGCACCCTCTGCGTTAAGCGCGCGCGACACAGGCCCCGGGATCAGGGCCGTAATCATCGCCCTATCTGGCGCGCTCACCAGCGCATGATATTGGCCTCGCTGGATATGGCTGTTGGAGAGGGTATATTCGGGTAAATCCGGCATGGGCGCAGGCAACACCATGGCCACTTTTTCCAGCGCACCCATGGGAAGATTTGCCAGCGCTGTTTGCTTGGCGCTCGGCAGAACCGGGTCGAACCGGATCGCGCCAGCGGCCAAGACGCCCGTCGGCACGGTGAGGATGACCTTTCGCGCGGTCACTTGCCCGAAGCTGCCGATGGCCGTCACACCATGCGCGCCATCCCAGCGCAAGGTGGAAACCGGGCTATTTAGGCGAATATCCAGTCCGCCAGCCAAGCCTTTCACCAAGGGTCCCATACCCGTTGACGGGATCAAATCTTCGCCCGCCTCCAAATTGTAATAGCCCTGTAGCGAGACATGGCTTGGGTCCTCGCCCATTTCGACGGCAAAGATATTGGCGACATGGCGTTGCGCTGGTGTTGGATTGGGCAAGGTCGCCCCCAAGGCCCGGTCATTCAGTCGGGCGAAGGGCAGAAGTTGGCGCATTTCCCAAGCGGCAGCCGCCTCTGTCACGTCCTTCCACGATGGATTGGTGCTGCGTGCCCCTTGATCAAAGATGTTGCCATTTTCATAGCTGCTTTTGACAAGGCCAATACCTGCTTCCCGCGCTAAGGGTACTAAAGGATTGGTGGCTTTATTGTGCAGCCAATAGGGGCCACGGTCGAACTTGTGGCCCAAGGTTTGGGTGTCGGTCAAAACGCGTCCGCCGATCCGGTCGCGTGCCTCCAAGATAAGGGTTCGAATGCCAGCTGCTTGAAGCTGACGCGCCGCCGATATGCCCGCCACGCCCGCCCCAATTATGATCACATCAGTATCGGTGACCGTTCCAGCGCGGACTGAAAAGGCCAAGGTTGATGCGGCAAGGCCCCCGACTAGGGTGCGGCGGTTAAGGGCAGTCATCTGCAGCTCTCCAAAATATGAGATTAATCTCGTGTTTGCAAATATGAGAGTAATCTCGTATTGTCAAGTAGGTTTCGATTACGGGGTGAAATCATGATTGTCAGCGCGGCTCCCAAAGCCAAAGCACCCAGCCAAGACCGGGGGCAGCGCCGCGTTGATCGCCTCTTGGACGCAGCCGCAGATTTGATTCTAATCCATGGGGCCGAGGGGCTGAAAATGGATATGGTTGCCAAGCAGGCGGCCACCTCGCCAGGCTCACTCTATCAATTCTTTCCCAATCGCGCTGCGTTATTGACCGCCTTGGCCGAAAGATATGGTGTGGAGATTGAAGCGATTGCACAAAGCAATGTCCGACGCCACGCGGCGGCTGCGCCCGAGTCAATTGAGCAAGCGGCACGACAATTCCTTCAACCATTTTTGGCCTTCTATGAAGCCAATCCTGCCTATGTCGTGCTTGCCGAAGCCTCTGACCGTGTCTTTGCGGGGGCAGGCTATGACTTTGGCGAAGATGACCAAGTTGCCCTCAACATGCGGCAAGCGCTGCAACCCTTTGTCGCGTCCGCCCATCAAACGCGGCTTGAGACGGTTTGCAAACTGCTGATCACGACGGCACATGCTACCATCTCGGCAGCAATAAAGCTTCCACCGGTTGGCAAGCTCGATTGGCTAGCCGAACTCGATGCTCTGATAATTGGCTATCTGCGCGGGCTGGTCTGATCCATTGGCAGCGCGATAACAGCGTTAAGCCCTGATGGCAGTGTTTATGTGATCAAAAGTCTTGCACCGAGGCCCAAGCGCGTCTATCTGCCTGCCTCTCTTGGGGTGTCGCCAAGCGGTAAGGCATCGGTTTTTGGTACCGACATTCCTAGGTTCGATCCCTAGCACCCCAGCCACTCTTTCCGCCAACCATCAAATTTTGTGTGTATCTAGGGCTTGGCCGGCGCGGCTAAGGCCAGCCACACTTCGTGACGGCGCAGGAATGGCGCGGTCCAAGGTGGATCATAAGACGCATAAATCGGCGCCCCAATCGGCGTCAGCTTTTTGCCTTGCAGCCACGTACGCAATTCTTCGCTCTTTTGCGCCATCGTCGCTTGGCTACCAAAGCCTGAGAAGGTGATGACGCCATAGCGCTTGGCTGGTTCTTCTAGCAGGCGGACATTGGGGTCGTTGGGCACGGGCATATTCGCCAGCGTTGAGCCTTCCGGCATAATAAAGCGCACCTTCCATTCAGCGCCGGCATCTTGACGGATGACGGGTGCCGTCATGGCGATGGATTGGCCTTCTTGTTGGCGCGTCACGGGGGCCGTCATCGCAATGCTGGCGCGGGGCTTGTTGCCGCCAAAAATATAGCGCGCCAAAGGCCTAAAGCCGGCACTTGCTGGATCCCCGCGACCTTCCGGGACGCGAACTTCAGCGACCACTTGGCTGTCATAGTCACGTATTTCAAACGTCCCATCACGCAGAACCCGTTTGAAGGTGGGCTCAGGCGTACCTGCCTTGGTAGGGCTTGCAAGTCCGATGGCACTGAGCAAAGGCAGGAGGAGGGCGAGGGCGGGGCGCAGAGGGGATTTGGTCATACTCACATTACGTTCCTAGCCTGCATTTGGTTCAAACAAACCACTAGCGAGCTTAATTTATTTGCCAAGCCTATTGAATTCAAAAATGTGATTTGCGCCTTTCATAGGGGGCCCATGTCCTTTAAAGCATCGCGCGCGCATCTCCAAAGCGCGACAACCTCTCCAAATTCAATAAAAGTGATCCTGAATTTGTCCGCGAAGTTTGACCTTCTGCCCGATGCCGCACTCTATGACGCGGCTGCTGAAGCGCTTTACGCTCTGTCTTTTGGCCCTGGGCGACATGTAAAGGCGGCTGCCCGCCTGCGTGAGGGTCATAGCTGCCGACGCGATGTGTCGTTCGTGGCTTTGGCAGATGGGCGGCTCATCGGTGCGTGCCGTTTGTGGCCGCTGGTTACAGATCAAGGCCACGAAGCCTTATTTCTCGGGCCTATTGCCGTCGCACCTGACCAGCAAGGTCAAGGCTTGGGTGGCAAATTGGTTGAGGCCTGTCTTGAAGCTAGCGACCGTTTGACGGCTCTGCCGGTCATTCTGGTGGGGGACCTAGCCTTCTTTGAGCCCTATGGCTTTCAGCGCGTGCCTAAAGGTCAGCTGATTCTACCCGGTCCTGCCGATCCCAGCCGTTTGCTGTGGCGTCCAGCCCTAAAAGCAGAGACAGCGGCACCATCGGGCAAGCTACTGAAAAAGGTTTAGCCTTTAGGTTTTTGAGCGAGAAACCACCAGTCGGCCTTCACGCCACCACGCCCATAGCGCTAACGCTGCCAATAAGATGGCATAGGCCCAAGGCGGCAGGATCGCGTCGCGGCTGGTTGCTGAAACACTTGTTGCCCCGGCGCGCCTCAGGCCCAGTCCTTCAGTACTCGCCTTTTGGCTTTTGCTAAGACGCGCGATGTCGGGAAGCGGTCCGGTTCCGGCTTTGCCGACCCAAGTCACACTGCCGCCGCCTTGTTTGGCTTGTGGCCCGGCAAGGGCAGTGGGATCTGCGGTGAGGAGACGCGCCTCATTGGGGTTACCAATACCAGCGACGATGAACGCGCTTTTGTCGCCCGATTGCACAAAGACCAGTCCAGGCTTGGCCATCGTACTCTCACCCCGCCAAACACCGTTCCCGGCAGCAGAAAGCGGTACGGGGAAGGTTTGGCCTGACAAAGTGACTTGGGCGGGACCGGGGTCGTCGCTGCTTTGCCGTTCTATCAACAGGCGGCCGGGCTGGCTGCGTAGCAATAGCCGATCGGCCTCAAGGTCTGCTTCTTTCATCAGCCAATGGGCGGTACGGCGAAAAAGCTCATCAAATGGGCCACCGCCATCATAGCCGCGTCGCCACAGCCAAGCCTGATCGCTCATCACGGCTGCCACGCGCCCACGCCCCACTTGCCCCAAAACGAGGAGGGGCTCGCCTGCGCCTTCTAACAACACGTCACCAGTGGCAGTGGATGGCTGGACCCGCAGCCATTGGCCCCAGCTGTTGGACTGTTCAGCCAAGCTGGCGGAAACGGGGTGGCTGCGGCCACGCTCGGTCAAGGCGGGGCGAAAGGCGGTCTCAATCGGCTCCCCGCGCGACTGGACGGGCAAGATGCGCTTCAAAGGCGTCGACTGCACCCCTTCATCCAATCCTTCAGAGGGGCCTGCCAACATCAAGAAGGCCCCGCCGCCCTCCACCCATTGCGCGACCGAGTCTAGATAGGCGTCTGGAAGCACGGAGAGGCGAGAGAAGCGGTCGAACACCACCAAGTCAAAGCTATCAATCTTGTCGAGGAAGAGTTCGCGCGTCGGGAAGGGGATCAGCGACAATTCTTCCGTGGGCGTAAAATCCTGCTTTTCAGGTGGGCGGAGAATGGTGAATTGGATCAGATCGACGCTGGGGTCTGACTTCAAGAGATTCCGCCACGCCCGCGATCCAGCATAGGGTTGCCCGGTCACCAGCATAACGCGCAAACGGTCCCGTACCCCCGTAATCGAGAGGGCTAGCCCATTATTGGCGGTTGAAACCTCGCCAGCGACCCCCGGCGTCTCAATGGCAATCGGAACCAGCCCACGCTGCGCGATCGGGACTTCAATGATGATATCTTCACCCGTGGGCACGTTCAGCGTCTGTGGTGCCTCAGTGCCGACCCGCACGGTCAGAGGGACAGACGCGTCGCTATCTTCGACCCGCACGACCACTTTGGTAATTTCACCAATGGGCGCTTGCTTCGGGGCAGAGCGAAGATCAATCCGGCGGTCGCGCTCTTGCGGGCTGCCGACAAGGATTTGATGGATTGGGAAGGGGCGGGCAGCGTCCTCGCCATCGATAAAGCGGCCATCGCTGATAATAATTGCGCCCGCGACCCGGTCTGGCGGGATGTCGGCAAAGGCTTGATCGAGCCCGGCGGAGAGGGCGGTTCCGGCACCACTGCCATCAAAATAAGTGATGCGGACTTCTAAGTTTTCGACTTGGCCGAGACGGGCTTTCAGCGCGCGCAGGGCCACTTCTGCCCCTGCCGCACGATCTGTCAGCGCCATGCTTTCGGACCGATCCACCAGAATGGTCACAATGTCTGTCAACGCTAAGCGTTCTTCGCGCACTTGGCTTGGACCTGAAAGCCCAATGAGGGCAACCAACACCAAGCACAGCCGGGTTAGCGGCGCTTTGCCACCTAAGCGCAGGTAAAGTGCGACCAAGCCGAGGCCCAAAATCGCGAGACCCAAAAGAACGAGGGGCGGTAGCCACGGGTCAAAGCCCAATCTAACAAGGTCAATCCCATTCATCGCGGCTGTCCTTGCCGGCGACCCAGCCGTTCGAGCAAGGCAGGCGCATGGACTTGATCGGCTTTGTAATTGCCGGTCAGCGCATATAGGACAACATTAATCCCTACCCGAATGGCCAACTCGTTTGGGTTCGGTCCCATGGTTTCAAACCCCTGTAGGGGCGGATTGGGGGCCTTTGCCCAAGCCGAGACCCAGTCACCATCGCCAAGGATGAGGGGCGAGACACCGTCATTGGCACTCGCTGCCGCAGAAGCCTCGGTTTCAACCCAGAGCTTCGCGTCTGGATAGCGACCGGGAAAACGCTGCAGGATGTAAAAGGCTTTGGTGAGCACGTGGCCTTCCGGGACAGCGGCAAGCGGTGGTGCCTCAATACCGCGCAGAGCCGCCCGCGTGATTTGGCGCGCCATCGCCGGGGTACGTCCTGCACCCCGGGAATCGATGAATAAGACCCCGCCATTCTTCATAAAGCGGTCTAAAGCGCTGGCCACTTCTGGGCGGGTTTCGGTGGGAGCATCGCCCAATGTCCAAAACAAAATCGGATAAAGCGCCAGATCGTCGCGGGCTGGGTCCAAGCCGATAACCGCGCCGGGCTCCACCGACGTGCGATCGCGGAGTGCGCGCGACAGGCCTTCAAGCCCGCGCTGGGTTTGTGCGTCGAGCGCCCCGTCCCCGGTCTTGATGAAAGCGAGGGAAAGATCGCTTTGCCGCGGCTTGGCCTTACTTGGCTGCGCAAAGACGTCCTGCGCGCCGCCAAAGAACAGGAGGCTCAACAACAACAGGCCCAAAAGCGTTGCCTGCGGCTTTGCCCGCCCCCGCCGAAAGGTCGGTAATTTCGCCCCCGCAAATTTGCCCGCAAGAAGCAAGCTAATGACCATATCTGTGAGGAGAAGGGCCATGCCTAGGCTGAGCAAGGGGCCGGCCAGCGACTGGGGCTGCCGCTCCGCTTCAGCCACCCGCTCGACTTGTGGCAAGTCTGGCAATGGGGCCAGCTGCAGATTGGCGGGTGCGGCTTGCAAAACCCAGCGCACGCCACCGCCTTCATAAATGCCCGGCGGTTGATCAAGGCTTGGGCGAAGTGTTTGGGCTTCTTCGGGTCGAATGGGGCGAATTTGCGGGTCGGGTGCCCGAAAAGCTCCAAAACCATCAAGCACCAAGACTGGCTTTAGTGGGGTAGTCCCGACAACAAAATTTGCCGGAATGGCGCTGGAGGCCGCTTGGGCCAGCACGCGGCGCAGCATGGCAACTTGCAAGCCTGAAAATGCGACATCGCTCCAAGCGGGGCCTGCAGTGGTGTGAAATAAGACGACTTTGCCTTTGCCGAGCGCCCGGGCGGTGACTAAGGGCGTTCCGTCCGACAGCCTCGCCCAGATTTGCAGGGGTTGAGTGTCCCGCGTCGATGCGGCTGCTGCTGCGCCAGTATCTGGCGCGATAACGGCGACTTGGGTGACGCGCGCATCGTCTGGAATGGCGAGGCCCGCAAACGGGCTGGTTGGTTCAAACACCCCAACTTTGCCCGCATTGTCCCAGGTCATGGCACCGCGCACAGTACGAGGCTCGGATAGAAGCGGTGTCGGGATCAAAGGGCTTGGCCCTGCAGCCAACAACTTAGGCCCTGCTGTCCGGATCAAGAGACCACCAGCGCGAACAAAGCGCTCTAGAGCTTCACGGTCTTGCGGGGCTAGTTCGCCAGCATCTGGCAAAATCAGGGCGTCCAAACCCGCCGCCACCAAGCGCGTCAAATTGGCCCGCGTGAGATCGGTCGAGGTTTTGAGAGCCTCTTCTAGATAGTGGGCGTCCGAGAGCAGGGGCTGATCATCTTGGCGTTCGGCAATCAATCCCGTGCGGACGCGGCGATCAAAGGCGTCCAGCAGATAAACGCCGCCGGCTGACCGCGCATCGCCTGTCCGCAATGCCGCGACATCGCGCATGATCACCGATTCAAGGGCAAAGCTAACGCCCGTTGGTACAATCGCCTGTGTCGTTTCCCGCAGTCTCTGCCCGCGACTATTCACCGCCTCCAGTCGTTGTGAGCGGCTGGCAGCAGGGCCTGCAACAAGGCCGAGGCTGTAGCCTTCAGATGTGGCCGCGGCACGCGTGATAGCGACGGCACCTTGCGGCACGCTGCGCAAGCGCACGGTGCCCGTTTGCGTCAGTTTGCCCGCAAAGTCCTTGCTGCCCGGATGGGCGACACCGTCAGAGAACCAGATGATGCGCTGACCTTTTGGAAGGCCCGAGAGCGCGCTTGTGGCCCAAGCCGGGTCTGGCAAAACAGGCTTGGGCTGGGCGGCGAGAATGCGAGCAGCCGCTTGGTTGGAACTTAAGACTTCCAATGGGCCAGACTGGCCGCGCCCACTCGCCGTCCATAACAGGCGTACGGGCCCTGTTGCTGCGCGCGCTGTTTGAGCGGCTTCATCGGTGACCGTGCGCCACGATGGTGCCGAGGTCCAACCGTCGTCGATAACAATCAGTAGGGGCCGCGCATCTGGAGTGACGACTGGATTGAGCACGGGACCGGAAAACCCAAGCACCAAAAGTCCAAGCGCAACCATGCGAAACCAAGCCAGCCAAGGCGGGGTTTTCTTTGGCGTTTCTTCGGTGTTGGGCAGGTTCGCTAATAAGGCAGTGGGTGGAAAAATCTGTTCACGTGGGGCAGGCGGCAATGCCCGAATAACCAGCCAAATCAGAGGTAAGGCTGCCAATGCTAACAAAGCTAAGGGGGTAGTGATGCCAAGGGGGCCAAGCGTGAGCATGCGTCAGCCCACCTTGAACTGAGAAGCGCCGCGTCCATCCAACAGGGCAGCAGCCTGCAAGGTCACGGGCAAGGCAGGCTGATCGGTGGCATGGCTCAGCAAACTGCCCCGAGCGCTGGTGAGCGCTGCACGCAAGGCCTCGAAATGCAGGCGATAGGTGCGTTGATACGCATCCCGGGCCGCACCGGCTTGGCCGATGATAATGGGTGTATCACGATCCGGGGCAGAGAAGGACACGCGGCCTTCAAATGGGAAAGCTTCCTCGTCGGGGTCGCGGATCAAAACGAACAGGACGGGTTGGGCGCCAGATGACAGGCGACGGAAGCGCTCGGCCCAGACCTCAATCGGCTCGAGGCCGTCGCTGACGATCAGAATTTGGGCGTTTCGGCCCGTATCGATCGGCGCTTGCGCGTCAAAGCGGCCGCCACTGGCGATCAGCGCTTCCAGAAACGATTCCTCCTGACCCATAACTTGGCCGCTTAAGAGCGCGCTGACCCGCTCACCGCCCGCTTTTGCTGCCATGGCCAGTGCAAGCGCGACCACCAAAGCGCGCTCTGCTTTTGTGGGGCGGCTGGTTTGATTGCGCCAACGCATCGAGGGGCGCGTGTCGACCCAGATTTGCAAGGATGCAGGGCTTTCGCGTTCCATCTCGCGCACGAAAAGCCGGTCAGATCGCGCAGACCGTCGCCAATCGACTTGGCGCAAGGTTTCGCCATCAAGAAGCTCGCGGTGCTGCCAAAAGGCCTCGCCCATGCCAGCCCGGCGTCGCCCATGCGCACCCAGCATCAGGCTGGCCGCAGTCTTGCGCGCATCCATCAACAGAGCAGGCAGGGCATTTGCCAAATCTTGGGCATCGCCAGCCAGTTTGGCGGGGACAAAAGCCTGTTGGCTCGCCTTCATGCGGGTCGCAGTGCCTCTTGCACCAAGCGGTCAATCAGCTTTGCAATGTCGAGTCCGTCGGCGCGGGCCCGCCACGTCAGAGACATACGGTGGGCGAGGGCAGCGCGCGCAATCGCGGTCACATCATCCAAGCTGGGGCTAACCCGGCCGCGCAAGAAAGCGCGCGCCTTGGCAGCCTTGATCAAGGCTTGACCCGCGCGCGGCCCCGGACCCCACGCCACTAGGTCGCGAATTTCAGGATCGGTTGCACTTTCAGGTCGGGCAGAACGGACGAGATCGAGCACCGAATCCAAGATTTTCTCACCCACAGGCATGGTGCGCACAAAGCTTTGCAGATTAGCTAATTCACCGGGCTTTAAGGCCGCCTTAGCGACCAAATCGCCATCACCCGTCGTGGCCAAAAGGACTTGCCGTTCGGTCTCGCGATCCGGGAAGGGGACATCAATCTGCAATAAGAAGCGGTCCAATTGCGCTTCTGGCAAAGGATAGGTGCCTTCTTGTTCGATTGGGTTTTGCGTGGCCAAGACAAAGAAGGGCTCCGGCAGACTATAGGTAACACCAGATACGGTCACTTGGCCTTCTTGCATGGCTTGAAGCAGGGCCGATTGCGTGCGCGGGCTTGCCCGGTTGATTTCGTCTGCCATCAATAGGCTGGTAAAAACCGGGCCGCGCACAAATCGAAAATTGCGCTTGCCGGAACTATCTTGGTCGAGGATTTCAGACCCGATGATGTCGGACGGCATGAGGTCTGGCGTGAATTGTACCCGCCCCCAATCAAGCCCAGTTGCAATCGCCACGGCCTCTACCAGTCGGGTTTTGGCAAGGCCCGGTGCACCCACTAACAAGCCATGGCCACCGGCCAAGATCGTCGCAAGCGTCAAATCAATCACCCGCTCTTGGCCAAGAATGGCACCACCAACCCCGGCGCGAACCGCAGCAATGGTCTCAAGCGCGCGATCAATGCGACCAATGGTCTTGTCGGTGGTCTCGTCGGAAGGGGTTTGATTGGGCATATCACTCATGGATTTAGCCTAGCCTGACTCAAGGGTGTTGTGCGAGTGTCTTTTCAGAGAGGTTTCTTCTGTCGATCAGTGCGCCCTCATCTGGTCATCCCCCCGGAACAAACCTAAGTTAAACACATGAGTGATCCACGCCCCCTTGCAGATTTATTGGCTGAATTGATGCAGTTGCAAGGCCAGCATGGGCGCGAGCGGGCTTTGCCACCCGTCGAGATGTGGAATCCCGCCCATTGCGGCGATATCGGCATGGAAATCCGTGCGGACGGCTCTTGGTGGCACGAAAAAGTGCGCATCACCCGCCAGCCGATGATCGATCTATTTTCCACCATCCTGCGCAAGGATGAGGATGGCCAAACCTATTTGGTGACGCCGGGGGAAAAAGTCATTGTCCATGTTGCCGACGCGCATTTTTTGGGTACGCGGGTTGATCAACTCGATACCAGTTTTGGCCCCAGCATCGTCGTGACCACCAATGTTGGCGATCAAGTTGTTGTCGGAGCGAGCAACCCTTTGTGGGTGGAACATGATCCCAAGACCGGGGAGCCCCGGCCCTATGTGCGCGTGCGCGGACGCTTGAACGCCCGCGTTTTGCGCGCGCCATTTTATGAACTCGTCGAGTGGGCGGACTTGGAAGGTGAACGCCTGTCGCTGACCAGCCAAGGGACAAGGTTTGATTTGGGGCTGGTAGAAGGCATCGAGGGATGAGCGAAGCCGATTTGATTGCGCGGCTTGAGCGGCGCTTAGCCCCGCTGGATGATTTAGCTGGCCGTCCGCCCTTTTCGGACTTTGACTTGTCGGGGGAAAGACCTGCGCAACCAAGTTTACGCGATGCCTCGGTCTTGGTGCCCTTGATCACCCGCGAAACAGGGCTGTCGGTGCTGTTGACGCGCCGCTCTGCCGACATGCCAACCCATTCAGGGCAGATTGCGTTTCCAGGCGGCAGGCGGCAGGACGAAGATGCCGATGCGATTGCAACCGCCCTTAGAGAGGCCCGCGAAGAAGTTGGCCTTGATCCCGCCCATGTGCGGGTTCTGGGGGCCTCAGACCCGTATGAAACGGTAACCCAATTTCGCGTGACGCCCATCGTGGGGCTTGTTTCCCATCAAGCAGACTTTGTGGCCGATCCGCGCGAAGTCGATGCGATTTTCGAAGTGCCGTTCGCCTTTTTCATGGACCCAGCCAATCACCAACGCCATTCGCGCGATTATAATGGCCAGACGCGCTATTATTACGCCATGCCTTACGGCGATCATTATGTCTGGGGAGCGACCGCTGGCATGCTGCGCGCGCTCTATTTGCGGGTGTTTGCTGAAGGCTGAAGCAGTGGTTTCGAAGGCTAACCGAGCCTACTGAAATTTTAGTCAAAATTCCGAATCATTTCTGCACCAAAGCGGGTAGGCTTTAACTTACCATTCACCTCAATCCTTCATGTCTCATCAATTATTGCGGTGACTGGGGATGCTTGCCCCAGGTTTAAAGGGATTGGCGCAGCATGAAGGGCGTGCGGGTAGGGGTGTTAATGGGTGGCTGGTCAGCCGAGCGACCTGTGTCGCTTGTCTCCGGCAAGGCCTGTGCCGACGCCGCGCGTGCACTGGGTGCTGACGTTGTAGAGATTGATGTCGATCGCGACATTGCTTCGGTCCTGAAATCTGTATCCCCCGACATTGCGCTTAATGCGCTGCATGGTCCTTGGGGTGAGGACGGGCGGATCCAATCCGTGCTGGAAATCGCGAACATTGCGTATACCCATTCTGGTGTTTTGGCCTCTGCCTTGGCGATGGATAAGGAAAAGGCCAAAGCAGTGTTTGCTAGCGCCGGCCTTGATGTGCCCGCTGGCAAGCTGATGTCGCGTCAGGATGCAGCCCGCGAACACCCACTTGAGCCGCCCTATGTCGTGAAGCCCAATGCAGATGGCTCATCCTTTGGCGTGTTTATCGTTCGCAAGGGCGAGAACCGACCTCCGGAAAAACTACTCGACCCCGATTGGCGGTCTGGCGATGAAGTGCTGGTGGAAGAATTCATTGCTGGACGTGAGTTGACGGTCGCTGTGATGGGCGACCGGGCTTTGGCGGTGACTGAAATCCGCACAGGTCATGAGTTTTATGATTATGACGCCAAATATGCAGCCGGTGGCTCTGTTCATCATGTGAACCCATCGGACTTACCTGCGGCTGTGCGTGAAAAGGCGATGAAAGATGCGGTGCGTGCCCATCAGTTGTTAGGCTGTCGTGGCGTGACGCGGACGGACTTCCGCTATGATCCGGCCACCAATCGCTTGGTCGTGCTGGAGATTAATACCCAGCCCGGGATGACGCCGACATCACTGGCACCGGAGCAGGCGGCCCATATCGGCCTGTCATTTAATGACCTCGTAAAATGGATGTTGGAGGACGCGTCATGCCCGCGATGAGACAAACGCGCCGTGCGGCCCCCAAGCGGGCGCCTGCCCCCCGTGGTCGTGCCCGTTCGCCCCGACGTACGGATAGTCATGCTTGGACGATGAAACTGGGCGCTTGGGCCCATGCCCGCATGCGGGCTGCCCAATATGATGGCCCAACCCGTCGCATTCTGGTCGGCTTCACCCTTGCCTCGGTATTGGCAATCTTCGTGCTGCTCGCTGCTGGCCTTGGCATTTTGGATGACATGGGTCGCGGTATTCAGACGAGCGCGGGTAATGCTGCCCGGAGTGCGGGCCTCGCCGTCCGCTTGATCAATGTGCAGGCCCCCAATGGGATGCAATTGAGCGAGTATCAGCGGGCCGAAGCGGAAGTGAAGTCCGGCATTATGGCCGATGATGTCATGTTCGGCATAGATCCCTCAGAGGTCCGTGCCCGCGTCGCTGAATTGCCTTGGGTCGAAGGTGTTGTTGTGCGCCGCCTGTGGCCCGATCA
The DNA here is from genome assembly GCF_049239865.1 of Aquidulcibacter sp. NCBI lineage: Bacteria > Pseudomonadati > Pseudomonadota > Alphaproteobacteria > Caulobacterales > Caulobacteraceae > Aquidulcibacter > Aquidulcibacter sp. The sequence continues at coordinate 71,821 of NZ_JBMLTR010000007.1, read as the reverse complement.
AATCCAGATCCTCATCACCCCCCGTGCCGCAACCGCGCTTTGGCAAGACCAAGGGCATCTTTCCTTTATGGATGGCACGGGTCGGAAACTGGGTGAGGCAAAAGAAACCAAATCTGCCAAAGGTTATGCCTTGGTGGTTGGTGCTAATGCGGGCCCACAAGCTCCGGCCTTATTCGAGGCGTTGCGCAGCTATCCAGCAATTGCCGAACGCACCAGCGCAGCCATTTGGGTCGGGGATCGCCGCTGGACCCTGCGCTTGAAGTCGGGTGGCGATATCCTGCTGCCGGAAACCGGCATGGCCGAGGCCTTAGCCCAACTGCAAGCCCTGCAAGCCAGCCATCAAATTCTAGACCGCGAATTCGCCCGCCTTGATCTCAGAACATCAGGCACCCTCATTCTCCGCCCGACTCCAGAACGTTTGTCGGTGACGAAGGCTCAAGATGCGGCGAAGTCCGCTCAGAAGGCTTGATACACACCGAAATGAGACAAACATGTCCTCTTTAACCAAGCGTGCAGCCGTCGAAAGTCGAACGCCCGCACCTCGTGCTGCCATGTTGGCCGCGTTGGATATTGGCGCGTCCAAAATCACCTGTTTCATCGGGAGTACAGGGCAAGGCACTGGCCCTTTGAGGGTTGCAGGGGTCGGCACCCAGCCCGCACGCGGCGTGCGCAATGGCGCGATCGTTGATCTAGAGGCTGCAACAAAGGCGGTACGAGCCGCGATTGCGCAGGCGGAACGCATGTCTGGCGTCACCGTGAGCGAAGTGGTCGTCTCGGTCTCTGGCTTTGGCGTTCGAGCAGAGCAAGCGCATGGCGAAATCACCTTCGCCAATGCTGAAATTGGCCCGAAAGAGCGCCGCCGCGTGGTGGGCTCAGCGTTGGAGCATGTGCGCTTAGACGGCCGGTCTATCCTGCACGCAACGCCGAGTTTCTTTGTCGTCGATGGCCAAAAGGTCCGCGATCCGCGCGGCATGCTGGGTCGTCGGTTGGGCGTGGCAGTCACGGTGGTAACGGCCCCAACGCCCCAATGGCGCAATATTGTTCTGTGTGTGGAGCGGGCGACCTATACGATTTCAGGCTCTGTTGCTGCACCTTATGCAGCGGCTCTTGGCGCTTTGGCGGAAGATGATTTGGAGTTGGGTGCTTTGGTCGTGGATATGGGCGCGCGCTCAACTACCGCGGCACTGTTCCATGCGGGCGCTTTGATCCATGTCGATGCCGTGCCCATTGGCTCAGACCATGTCACCCATGATATTGCCCATTGCCTTGGCACCACGGCGGCAGCTGCAGAGCGCCTCAAAATCGTGCACGGCAGCGCGATTGCCAGCCTGAATGAAGATAATCTGATGATTGATGCACCCCGTATGGGTGAAGATGGTCAGCTTATCTCGGATCAGGCCCCGCGCTCGATTCTGACAGGGGTGGTTCGCCCCCGCGTAGAAGAGACCTTGGAGCTTTTGCGCGATCGTTTGCGCGCTGGCGGGCTTGATAAGCTCAATGCTGGTCGCCGGATCGTGTTGACGGGTGGCGGAAGTCAGTTGAACGGCGTGCGCGAACTGGCAGCGCGTGTATTTGAAGGCCATGTCCGCATCGGTCGCCCACAGCGCTTTACGGGTCTTGGCGACGCTGTTGCTGGCCCCGGCTATTCGGTGGCGGCAGGTCTGTTACGGTGGGGCGTGGAGCGGCCAACCGATATGGCGAGCAGTGCGTCGCAAATGGTGGAACCTTCCAGCCACCCCGTCGCACGTGCCTTGCAATGGCTGAAAGACAATTTCTAAAGCGCCTTAGCCTGCATTCCCAATCCGCTTGATTTCCCAATGTAGGTCAACGCCCTGCGTGGCCTTGACCTGTTGGATGACGTGTTCGCCCAGTGCCTCTAGGTCTTTTGCCGTGGCCGTGCCGGTATTGATCATGAAGTTACAATGCTTCTCGCTCATTTGCGCGCCACCAATCTGATAGCCGCGCAGGCCAGCTGCATCGATCACCTGCCAGGACTTACGGCCACCGGACTGCACAGGGTCGGGGTTTTTAAACGTGCTGCCGCCAGTTTTGTCGCGAATGGGCTGACTTTGTTCGCGCTTCTGGGTGATCGCGTCCATCCGAGCAAGGATTGCTGCCGGATCATCGGCCGTGCCTTGGAAAGTGGCTGACACAAAGATCAAATCCGCGGGTGCTGTTGTGTGCCGATAGGTGAAGCCCATGTCGGCACAACTGATCTCATGGCGTTGGCCTGCCCGATCATAGGCCACGCACGAGACCAAGACGTCCTTCGTTTCGCTTTCATAGCAGCCAGCATTCATACGCAATGCCCCCCCAATGGTGCCGGGCACCCCGCGATAGAATTCTAGGCCCGCAATGCCTGCTTCGGCCGCTTTCTTGGCGACACTGGCGTCCAAGCAGGCAGCACCAGCTGTGACGGTCAAGCCGTCCGTCGATATTTGACCAAAGCCGCGCGGAGAAAGGCGGATCACCACACCGGGCACACCGCCATCGCGCACAATCAGGTTTGATCCAACGCCGACAGCCAGAATGGGAATATCGGCCGGGCAGGCGCGCAGGAAATCGGCCAGATCGTCTTCATCCGCCGGCTGAAACAGCACTTCGGCTGGTCCACCGACCCGAAACCAAGTGAAAGGGGCCAATGTGACACTGGCTTCGAGTTTGCCCCGGACGGGGGGGAGGCGGTCGAAAAGGTTCATGCCTCAGGCTTAACGCCAGCTTCGGCCCTCGAAAAGGGGTTAAAGCTGAGACGAAACACTCAAAGCTTCGACCGTTTGAAACCCGAAGCCCAAAAGCACGCGGCGCGTCGCTTCATCCGCCCCGCCAGTTGTAAGCCCCCTGCGCAGGATAGGGGCCTCCTGATCCATCTGGGCTTGCAATAAATGGGCAGCTCGTCGGGCAATTGCCTCCCCGGAATCGACCCAAGTCACGGGACGGGGCGCTAAGGCCTCTAGCTCGGCCTGAACCAAGGGATAATGGGTGCAGGCCAAGACAATTATATCCACGGCGTCACCGCCTTTTTGGTCGAATAGCCCTGAAATAGCAGCCTTGAAAATCTCTGGATCCGGCGTTTCTCCAGCCAGCTTGGCTTCAGCTGCCCCGGCAAGACCGACCGCGCCATGGCGCAATACCTGTTTACCGTTGCCAAATTCAGCGATCAGCTGATCGGTGTAGGAACGGGTGACGGTCTTTGGCGTTGCCAGAAGACCGATGGTCCCTGTCTGAGTGAGGGCAGCAGCAGGCTTGATCGCGGGGACAACGCCTACCACCGGAATCGAAACTTGGGACCGCACCGTATCAAGAGCCAAAGTGCTGGCCGTATTGCAGGCGACAATGACTAAATCGGCGGATGTTGCCTCAATTCCAGCCCGAATCACGGCGGGTACACGGAGGATCAAGGCCTCATCGGCCTTCTCGCCATAGGGGAAGTAAGCGGTGTCCGCCAGATGGAAAAGGTCGACCCCAAGGCGCGCGTTAACAATCGCATTAACTACTGACAAGCCACCTAGACCAGAATCGAAAACAAGCACATGAGGTCTATTTTTCAGGGGTTTCATCCGCACCATGTGCCTTTCAGAGACGCGTGAATCATGCTGAATTTTTTCTTAAGATTCATCATTTGCATGAATCAAATTAACTCCTGCTTAAACATGTCGGGGGCATCCTCAGCCATCGATTCTTTCACTCATCCCGCACGAAGCCTTCGAGGAGCCTAGAATGGCTATCCGCCTTAACGTCCCCACCCAAACTGAACTCAGCCCACGGATTGTCGTATTCGGCGTCGGTGGCGCGGGCGGCAATGCCGTCAACAACATGATTGATGCAGACTTGCAGGGTGTGGAGTTTGTGGTCGCAAACACCGATGCGCAGGCCTTGGCCCGTTCAAAGGCAGAGCGCCGCATTCAAATCGGTCTGAACACCACGCAAGGCTTGGGGGCAGGGGCAACGCCGCAAGTTGGCATGGCTGCTGCTGAAGAGAGCCAGAGCGAAATTCTTGATCATTTGGCCGATGCCAACATGGTCTTTATCACGGCTGGTATGGGCGGTGGCACGGGGACGGGGGCGGCCCCAGTAATCGCACGTACAGCAAAAGAGCAGGGCATTTTGACGGTTGCCGTTGTGACCCGTCCGTTCCAGTTCGAAGGACCGCGCCGCATGCGGATGGCCGATGCGGGCATTGCTGAACTTCAGAAATATGTCGACACGCTGATCATCATTCCAAACCAGAATTTGTTCCGCGTCGCCAATGACAAGACGACTTTCCACCAAGCTTTCCAATTGGCTGACCAAGTGCTGCATTCTGGCGTGCGCGGGATCACCGATTTGATGGTGATGCCGGGTCTGATCAATCTCGACTTTGCTGATGTGCGCTCGGTTATGGGTGAAATGGGCAAGGCCATGATGGGCACGGGCGAAGCCTCTGGCGAACGTCGTGCGCTGGAAGCCGCTACGAAAGCGATCAACAATCCTTTGTTGGAAGATATGTCGCTGAAAGGCGCACGTGGGGTGTTGATCAACATCACCGGCGGCTATGACATGACTTTGTTTGAGTTGGACGAAGCGGCGAACCATATCCGCCAGGAAGTCGATCCGGACGCCAATATCATCGTTGGTTCGACCTTTGATGAGACCTTGGAAGGCGTGATGCGCGTGTCCGTGGTCGCTACCGGTATTGAAGCCGCTGCGATGACCGAAGGCCGTCCACAAGCCACGGGCTATTTCAATGCGGCACCTGCCCAACAGCCAGCGGCGCCCGCGCCAACAGTCGTGCGGGTAAATAATGGCCGTGAGCCTATGGTGCATCAGCCCATCGTGCAGCGTCAGCCAGAGCCACAACCAGCTCCAATCGCGCAAGAGCCAAGCTATCAGCAAGCACCTCAGCCAATGATGCAGCAACCGGCACCGCAGCCTGTGCAACAGCCTTTGTTCCAGCAGCCACAAGCCGCACCAGAGCCAGCTGTCGCGCGTCAAGAGTATCAGCAAGCTGCACCACAAGCGCAGCCAAACTATGCTGCGGCGGCTGCCCCGCAGGCGCGCCCAGTCTATCAAGCTGCTCAACCACGTCCGCCTATGCATGGCGCAACCACGCAACAGCGCCCAGAACAGCCGAGCTATCAGGCCCGTGCTGCAGCCCCGCAACACCAGGAAGAGCCTCGCCAACAGCGCAGCTCTGGCTTCAATGGCTTCAACATTTTTGGTCGTCCAAAGCCTGCTGCACGTGAAGAGCAATGGGACGAGCGCCCAGAGCCAAGCGCAAAATCGATCACACAAACCCAGCCACTGTTTGGCGATGAGTTTGATGATGAGATCGAAATCCCAACCTTCCTGCGCAAGCAAGCCAACTAACACACTCTTTTTTCAAGAGTTTACCAAGAAAAGCGCCGCCGTACAGAAATGTGCGGCGGCGTTCACGTTCTATTGTCACATATCGAAATATTGTTTGGTTTGTCAGGTGACATCGTCTGCGCCAAAGAGGAAGCGCAGACATGTGTCCACTAGGGCAGGGTGTCTAATTGGAAATGAAGGTCAGTAAAGCGTGCAATATCAAACTGTGACAGCCCTCCAACATACGCTCGCAGGCCATGCGTCTTGCGTGGGCGTTGGCTTGCATACGGGAAAGCCTGTCCGGGTCACATTGAAGCCAGCGGGCGTTGATCATGGTATTGTGTTTGTCCGTTTGGACGCGCCTGAATTTGCGCGCCGGATTGCGGCTTTGGTCGACAAAGTCACGACAACTGAATTGGGCACCACTTTGGCCAATTCGGCTGGTGTGTCGGTCGCCACGGTTGAGCATTTGATGGCTGCCTTGTTTGGCATGGGCATTGATAATGCCATTGTCGAAATTGATGGACCGGAAGTGCCAATCCTTGACGGGTCTTCAGAGCCCTTCATCGAAATGATTGAGATGACTGGCACGCGGGCCTTGGGTGCGCCCCGCCGCATGTTGGAAGTCCTCAAGCCGGTTGAAGTTCGTCTCGGCAATAAGCTTGCTCGGCTGGAGCCTTTTGACGGGTTTGAGTTGGATGTCACGGTTGAATTCACCACGCGCGCCATTGGCCGCCAGCGGGTTGTATTTGACTGCACCCCACAAAGCTTCGCCAATGATTTGGGTGCCGCACGCACCTTTGGCTTCTTGCATCAAGTTGAAGCCATGCAGGCCAAAGGTTTGGCCTTGGGTGGCTCGCTTGAAAATGCGGTCGTGATTGATGGCGACGCCATCGTCAATCAAGAAGGCCTGCGCTTTGCCGATGAGTTCGTGCGCCATAAGGCACTCGATGCGGTCGGTGATTTAGCCTTGGCTGGCGCGCCGATCAAAGGCCGCTATGTGGCCGAGCGGGCGGGCCATGAAATGAATGTGGCGCTTGTGCGTGCGCTCTTGGCGGATGAAACCGCGTGGCGTTGGAATTTCGCGCCCTTAGCTGCAGAGCTTTTGCCCGCAGCTGGGGCGTAAGCCCGCAATTTCTGCTTGGTGAAATGCCGAAGTGGTGAAACTCTATCACCCAAACTTAACCTAATCCCCCTAGCCTTTAGTCTGGCATAAAAGGAAGAAAACGATGGGTCGTCGCTATTTTGGAACCGATGGGATTCGCGGTGAAACCAACAAATGGCCCATGACTGCCGAAGTCGCCATGACCTTGGGTATGGCCGCTGGTACGGTGTTCAAAAAGGGCGAGCATCGCCACAATGTCATCATTGGCAAAGACACGCGCCGCTCTGGCTATTTGGTGGAGTTTGCGCTTGTGGCTGGCTTTGCCGCTGTTGGTATGGACGTGAAAATCCTCGGGCCAATTCCCACCCCTGCCATCGGCCTGTTGACGCGCTCGCTTCGGGCGGACCTCGGCGTGATGATTTCCGCCTCCCATAATGGCTTTGCTGATAATGGCATTAAGTTATTCGGTGCCGACGGCTTTAAACTGAGCGACGCGCAAGAGCAGGAAATTGAAAAGCTGTTGGACGAGCCAGACCGGATCGTTCGCGCTGCCCCCCATGAAATCGGACTTGTCAAAAGCTTTGAGGACAGCCGCGGCCGCTATGTCGAATTTGCCAAGGGCGCTTTCCCACGTGGGATGAGCCTGGAGGGCCTACGCGTTGTCGTCGATTGCGCAAACGGTGCGGCTTATCGCACGGCCCCTTGGGCGCTTTATGAGTTGGGCGCCGAAGTTGTCGAGATTGGCGTTAATCCAAACGGCAGCAATATCAATGCCGGCTGTGGCTCCACCGATACGCGCCTCTTGAAGCAAACCGTGCTGGAGCGCCGCGCCGATATTGGCATTGCGTTGGACGGCGATGCCGACCGGATTATCATTATCGATGAAAAAGGTCGCGAAATCGATGGCGACCAGATCATTGCCGCCATCGCGCGCGACATGATCGCCGACAAGACTCTACGCGGTTCTGGCGTGGTCACCACAATCATGTCCAATCTGGGCCTAGAGCGCTATATTGCCGATCAAGGCTCCCAACTCATTCGTACCGGTGTCGGTGACCGCCATGTGGTGGCACGCATGCGGGCTGATGATTGTAATTTGGGCGGCGAACAATCCGGCCATATCGTGCTGTTGGACTATGCCACCACCGGCGACGGCCTTGTTTCCGCTTTGCGCGTCTTGTCGTCCATGATCACCCATGGCCGCACGGCTAGCGAGACTTTGGCTGTGTTTACCCCATCGCCACAGGTTCTGAAGAATATCCGCTATAGCGGCTCTTCGCCCTTGGCCGACCCAGACATGCAGGCACACGTCAAAAAGGCAGAGGATGCTTTGACGGCGTCAGGTGGCCGCTTGGTCGTGCGCACCTCAGGCACAGAGCCTTTGGTGCGTTTGATGGCGGAAGGCGATGATCAGAAGAAGATCACCCAATTGGTCGACGAATTGGCCGCCACCCTGCAGAGCCGCCGCTTAGCAGGCTAAGGTCTGCGCAGGCTGATCTCTCAGCCCGCCAGTTTCACCATCAGATGCCGCTTCTTGCCGAGCGAGAGCTTGACCTCTTGACCGTCGCGCAACGCGTCGGGGATCGGGCCAGTGACGTCTTGGATCACCGCATCATTGACCCGCAAGCCACCGCCCTTGGCTTGGCGCTTGGCCTCGCCATTGGAATCGACCAGACCAGCTGCCACGAACAAAGCTGCGAGCGAGGTGGGGGCTTCTGATAGGTCAAGCGATGGCAGTCCGCCTTCCGCCCCGCCGCCACCAAATTGTGCCGCAGCCGTCGACTGAGCCGCTTCTGCTGCTTCCCGGCCATGCAACATGGCGGTGGTTTCGGTAGCGAGCACAATCTTGGCCAGATTGATCTCAGACCCGCCCAAAGCCGCATAACGCGCGATCTCATCCAAGGGCAAATCCGTCATGCGCTTCATCAGAGGCTCAACATCTGCATCATCGACATTGCGCCAATATTGCCAATAGTCGAAGGGCGAGAGCATATCGGCATTGAGCCAGACGGCACCATTGGCCGTCTTGCCCATCTTTTGCCCGGCCGCATTCATCAACAAGGGCTGGGTGACGCCCAGCACGTGGCGCTCGTCCACGCGGCGGCACAGCTCCACCCCTTGGACAATATTGCCCCACTGGTCCGAGCCACCCATTTGCAAATTGCACTCATAGCGCCGTGACAGCTCTAAGAAGTCATAGGCCTGCAACAGCATATAGTTGAATTCAAGGAAGGTGATCGGCACTTCTTGGTCGAGACGGCGCTTGACGATGTCGAGCGCAATCATCTTGTTGATGGTGAAATGCTTGCCAATCTCGCGCAGCATATCCAGCCATTTGACCTCATCCAGCCACTGGGCATTGTCCACCATGATCGCATCGCGCGGGCCGTCGCCAAAGGTTAGGAATTTAGCGAACACCGTCTGGATCGAGGCCTTATTGGCGTCGATCACCTCTTGGGTAAGGACCGGGCGGGCCTCATTCTTGTCCGACGGATCACCCACTTTCGTGGTGCCACCACCCATTAAGGTGATGGGTTTGCCGCCACATTGCTGCAGGCGGCGCATCAACATGATCTGCGTCAGGCTGCCGACATGCAGGCTGGGCGCGGTACAATCATAGCCAATATAGCCCGTCAGTGCGCGCCCACCGCGCTCACTTTCAAGTGCCGCCGCATCCAAAGCTTCCAGATCGGTTGCTTGATAATAATGGCCGCGCTCCATAAGCGTTTGAACGAACGCTGATTTATGGGTCATGGCCGTCATCCTCTGATTTGGTGGTTGCATCGAAGTGAAAAGCGCGTTTAGCACGGTCTGACCCAAAAGTTCAAAGGCTGGAACCCATTAAGATGCAGAGTCCCTCCCATGTAGGTTCAGATCCATCCCTCTGGGCCATTGGCCTGATGACGGGCACGGCGCTGGATGGCTTTGTCGATACCGCGCTGATCCGTACCGATGGGGTCAGCGTGGCAGAGTTTGGGCCGTTTGAGCTGTTTGCCTATTCCGACGCCGACCGCGCGCTTTTGGCTGAAGCCATCACCCAAGCCCGCGCGTGGGACTTTCAGGGGCCAGAGCCCGTGATCTTTGCGCAAGCCGAAGACCTGATCACCCGTATTTATGCAGGCGCGGTCCTGAAGCTTGTCGAGAAGGCGAATATGCGTCCGGAAGACATTGCATTTGTCGGTGGCCATGGCCTAACCGTCCTGCACCGTCCGCAAATTGGGGGTGGCGGGCGGACGCGGCAATTGCTGGATGGGGCAAAGCTCGCTGAGTTGACGGGGATCGATACGGTTTGGGATTTTCGCAGTCATGATGTCGCCATGGGCGGGCAGGGGGCACCCCTTGCCCCCATCTACCACACAGCCATTTTACGCCATGCGGGCTTGGACGGGGATACATCCATCCTCAATCTGGGCGGTGTGGCCAATATCACCTGGTGGGATGGCGCGGATGGACTGGCCGCCTTCGACACCGGCCCCGCCAATGGTCCTTTGAATGAATGGGTCGAGGCCCATGGCAAGGGTGTCTATGATAAGGATGGCCGCATGGCCGCGTCGGGCCGCGTGCATGAAGGCCGCTTGCTGGAGATATTGGACAATCCTTGGTTTGACGCGCCATACCCCAAATCGCTCGACCGCTATGATTTTGATGCAGGCCTTGTGCGCGGCCTGTCGCTGGAAGATGGTGCCGCGACTTTGACGGCATTGGTGGCGGCGAGTCTGGACCTTGGCCTTCGGCTTCTGCCCACCCGGCCCAAGCGCTTGGTGGTGGCAGGCGGCGGGCGCAAGAACCCGGTGCTGATGGCTGAAATCGCCGCCCGCTGTGGCGTTAGCGTGGTCGATGCCGACACGATTGGGCTGCGCGGCGATGCCATCGAAGCCGAATGCTTTGCGCTGCTTGCCGTCCGCTCCTCGCGCGGACTGCCCTTGAGTTTTCCCGGCACGACGGGGGTGGAGAGGCCGACGACGGGTGGGGTGCTGACTAGGCGCAAACCATGATCGTCAAAGCGGTGAACTCTGTGATGATGGTGATAGGTGGACTCGTCTTGATCTGCCTCATTTTTATCGGGTGGTTCGCTTTTAATTTCCCAGTCTCACCGCCATCGTGTGAGTCAAAGGGAAAAATTTCGGTTGATCGCATCAGGGAAACTCTCACAACTTCCCTTCAGCGGGATGTGCCCAACGCCCAAGTTAAGGCAATAGCAATCCACGCATGTGACCCCTTTGACCAGCAAAAGATTGGTAATTGGGATATTAGAAACTGCGTTGTTGCTGATGTTGAATATGAGATTGTGCCCCCCAATTCAGCCTCGAAAAATGCTGAAAGCGCTCAAAACCAACTCAACCAAAAGAATGAAAAATTGAGTCGTGAGTCGAGGCATATGCTGTTCACACCGTGCGGTGACGTTTTGTTTTCAGCCTATGATTGAGGCACTTCTTTTCGACTTTGCCTGCCCCACCTAAGGGGGAGAGCGAAGCTCACACGAGAAACTTTTGAAATCCATTTGCCAAACTATCAAATTTTGATACTCTAAAGCTTAGTATTGGAGCGCGACATGTCATCCAGCTATTCCCTCGGGCCCCACTTCGACGCCTTTATCCAAGAGCAATTGGCAAGTGCGCGCTATGCCAGTGCTAGTGAAGTGGTGCGCGCAGGTCTTCGTTTGTTGGAAGAACATGAAGCAAATCGGCATGTGAATGCGCTTAGCCGTGCTGAGCAGCTCGAAGTGCTCAAGGCTGAAATTCAAAAAGGTGTCGATAGTCCCAAAGTTGACGGTGAAACCGCCATGAAGGGCCTTAAAGGTCGCATTGCGAAGCGTATTGCTGATCTTGCCGCACATGAAACGGCTTGATTTTCAGCTTTCTGAAGTGGCGATCGAAGAACTAAGCGCCATCCAAGATCAGCTTTGGCAAGTTCGTCCGGGGCGTGATGTGCTTTTCACAGAGCAGCTTGAAAGTGTTATTGATCGACTTCGTCTGTTTCCAGAAAGTGGGGAGGCAAGGCCAGATCTGATGGCTGGAATTCGGGCGGTGCCACTTTGGCAATACATGATTTTTTACCGAGTGGCTGAGGATTTCTTGATCATTGAGCATGTTATCCATGGCGCGCGCGATATCGAGGCGCTGATTTAAAGGGGTATTGTAGGGGCTTTCCCACCGCTCCGCCCCCTATCCAATTGCAGCCAGATGGGGTAAAGGCCCTCAACATCTGCTGTTTAACATCGTGAAGAGAGCCTCCTATGAGCGTAGTCAGTCCGCTTCTGACCGTGATGATCGCCGCCGCCCGCAAAGCTGGCAAAGCCATCAGCCGAGATTTTGGTGAAGTTGAAAACCTGCAATTGGCAAAAAAGGGCCCTTCCGATTTTGTAACCGCTGCCGACCTCAAGACCGAAAAAATCCTGTTTGAAGAGCTGAGCAAGGCTCGTCCCGGCTATGGCTTTCTGGGTGAAGAGCGCGGCATGGTCGAAGGCACCGACAAGACCAATCGCTGGATTGTCGACCCGATTGATGGCACCACCAATTTCGTCCACGCCATTCCGCATTTGGCGATCTCCATCGCGCTCGAACGCGAAGGACGCTTGGTGGCAGGGGTTGTCTATAACCCCATCACCGATGACCTCTATTGGGCTGAGACCGGACGCGGGGCTTTCCATAATGACAAGCGTTTGCGCGTCGCGGCGCGCAAGACTTTGGGTGATTGCGTTTTGGCAACGGGCATTCCGTTTCAAGGCAAGCCCGGCCATTCGCAAATGTTCAAGGAATTGCACCAATTCACCCAGCGCGTTGCCGGCATTCGCCGCTTTGGCGCGGCTTCGCTCGATCTGGCTTGGGTTGCTGCGGGCCGCTTTGACGGCTTTTGGGAGCATAATCTTCAATTGTGGGACATCGCAGCTGGTGTCGTGCTGGTCCGCGAAGCGGGCGGGGTCTGTGCTGAAATCTATGGCGGTGACTTCATGGAGACTGGCTCAATCGTCGCGGCGAACGAGAAGATTATGGTCTTGATGAATGAGCGTTTGCTGGCGGCCAAAAGCTAGGGCCTTTCGACTGCAGCTTTCCCTCGTCCCTCGGCGGCGGAGCAATTCTTTCTGGACTGTGTGGGAAAGACCTTCGTAAAGGGCCAAGCCCTTGCAAGCCTGCCCCATCAGGCATACCTAAGCATCTGGTGGTTCTGTGGTTCGCGTGGGAAGTCTACGTCCCGCCGACCTAACTCACTCGTCGGGAGCTGGCGCTGGTTGGAACCGTGGTTCCTGTCATCTGGCACCCACCTGGTTATCCAGGTCGCACGGGGACGAGTTACCTTCTCACGGTCCTTGCGGATCCACCAACCTTTTCCTCTTTTAATAGCCTTTTGATGGGTTTGGCAGCGATGGTTGAAGTCAAATCTGAACTTCGATCAGCCTTGGTCGCGGCCCGTGCCAAAGCTTATGCCGATGCGCCAGAGGCGGGCGAGGCGCTCGTGGGCCAAGCCGCCCCATTGCTTTCTGCCGCGCATGGACGCGTGATCGCAGGCTATATCCCGTTCAAGACCGAAATTGATCCCCGTCCTTTCATGCGGGCTTTGGCCGCCAAAGGCGCAACACTCTGTCTGCCGCGCACGCCACCAAAGGGCGGCGAGGGCGCTGGCCTGACATTTCATCTGTGCGATCCCGATAATCCAGATAGCCTCGAGAAAAGCATGTGGGGCGTGATCGAGCCCAAAGCCCATCTGCCCCAAGTCCGCCCAGACATAGTCCTTGTACCCTTGTTGGGCTTTGACCGGGCGGGCGATCGGTTGGGGCAAGGCCAAGGCCATTATGACCGCACCTTAGGGGCCTTGCGCGCTTCTGGCCCTGTACTTGCCGTCGGCGTGGCCTTTGCGGCCCAAGAAATCGCCCATATCCCCATTGAACCCCATGATCAGCGCTTGGATTGGATTATCACGCCGATTGAGGCATACCCCATCCCAACATAGAGTGGGATAGAATGAGACTTGCTTTTTTTGGCGATGTGGTAGGCCGGGCTGGCAGAGTTGCGCTTTGCGAGCGGCTGCCTGACTTAAAACGGCGCTTGCGCCTCGATTTTGTTGGCGTGAATGCCGAAAATGCCGCTGGCGGCTTTGGCCTGACCGAGTCGATTGCCACTGAATTGTTTGAAGCCGGCGCAGATTGTCTGACCCTTGGCAATCATGCGTGGGATCAGCGCGAGGCGATTGCCTATATTGACCGCGAGCCGCGCTTGCTGCGTGCCGCCAATTATCCGCCTTTGACAATGGCACCGGGGCGTGGGGCCAATCTGTTTCAAATGGGCGACCGCAACGTGTTGGTTGTTACCGTCATGGGACGGGTCTTTATGGATGCGCTCGACTGCCCGTTTAGCGCAGTAGAACGGGAAGTGAGCGCAAGCCCACTGGGCCTTGTTGCAGATGCTGTCATTGTCGAAGTGCATGGCGAAGCCACCAGTGAGAAGCAGGGCATGGGTCATTTTCTGGATGGGCGCGCCAGCCTTGTGTTTGGTACCCACACCCATGTGCCGACTTCTGACACCCGCATTCTGCCCGGTGGTACCGCTTTCCAGACCGAGCTTGGCATGTGCGGCGACTATGACAGCGTGATCGGCATGAATAAGCACATCGCCGTGCGCAAGCTCTCGTCCCGTATGCCCTATCAGCGCCATGAACCTGCCGAGGGCCAAGGCCTTGCGTCAGGGATCTTTGTGGAGACGGACGATAAGACAGGCCTTGCCCTGCGCGCTGAACCCATTCGCGTTGGTGTCGGCCTGAAGCAAGCTGTGCCTTTGGTGGATGGCTAGTCGCGTAACAGCACCACCCTGTGGCACTTTCCGACACACCCTGCTAAATCGCAGCCCGAAACTCACCTTCCAAGACTCAAGAGATAGACCCGACCATGGCCGGCCATTCGAAATTCAAAAACACCATGCACCGCAAAGGTCGCCAAGACGCTGTCCGCGCCAAGGCCTTTACCAAGATTGCCCGTGAAATCACCACGGCGGCTAAATCTGGCATGCCAGACCCTGCGATGAACCCGCGTCTGCGTTTGGCCGTGACCAATGCGCGCGCCGTCTCCATGCCGAAGGACCGGATTGAGCGCGCCATCAGCCAAGCTTCGGCTGCCGGTGGTGAGGACTATAAAATGGTGCGCTATGAAGGCTATGCCCCCGGCGGTATCGGCCTGATCATCGAAACCCTGACCGACAATCTCAACCGCACAGGCGGCAATGTTCGCAGCTATCTCAGCAAGGCTGGCGGCAATCTCGGCACCACCAATTCGGTGATCTCGGGCTTTGATCGCGTGGGCGAGATCTTCTACCCAGCCGCTGCGGCCAGTGAAGACGACATGATGGAAGCCGCTCTTGAAGCAGGTGCCGATGACGTTGAAAGCGATGCTGACGGCCATTCCATCACCTGCACCTTTGAGAGCTTGAGTGAAGTCTCCACCGCTTTGGCCGAACGCTTTGGCGACGCTGAAGCGGCTAATGTCGTCTGGCGGCCCCATGCCCGCATCGAAGTCACCGGTGACGCCGCCGCCAGCCTGCGCAAACTGATCGACATCTTGGAAGATGACGATGACGTGCAAAACGTGTTCGGCAATTATGAGATGGAAGAAGACGAGGGGGAGTAATTTCTCTCCCTTCAAAGGTCCTTGTCGATCAAGGCGGAATGGGTCAGTGTAGGCCCATGACCGACCTGTTAGCCCAAGCCCACGCCCTCAAAGCCACAGTCGCCGCGCGCGCCGACGAGATTGATTCTGCGCGTCGTTTACCGGCGGACCTTGCCAGAACGCTGGCCGAAGCGGGCTTTTTCCGCATGGCATTGCCGCGTGAGTATGGCGGGCTGGAGCTGGCACCTGCGCGCATGATTGAAGTCATTGAGGTGATGGGCAATGCCCATGGCTCTGTCGGCTGGTGCATCATGATTGGCGCAACAACGGCGATCAATGCCGCCTATTTGCCCGACCATCATGCCCGCACGATTTGGGCCGATCCCACGATTATCACTGGCGGTGTGTTTGCGCCTAAAGGCAAAGCGGTGCGCGAAGGTGATCAATACCGGGTGAATGGGCGCTGGAATTGGGGCTCTGGCAGTGCCAATTGCGCGTGGTTAGTCGGTGGCGCTTTGACCTTGGGCGATGGGGCACCCCAAGCGCGTATGATGTGGTTTGAGCGCGATCAGGTCGAGCTGATTGATACCTGGCATGCGATGGGCATGAAGGGCACGGGCAGTGGCGATCTGGCTGTCACAGATGTTTTGATCCCAGCTGACCGCTCGGTCTCGTTGACCGATGACAAAGCCCGGATTGAGCGGCCGCTCTATGCCTTCCCGGCCTTTGGTCTTCTCGCCATGTCGATTGCCGCAGTCGCACTCGGCAATGCGCGCGGGGCGATTGATGATCTGGTTGGCCTCGCTGGCGGTAAGGTGCCGACGGGGGCACGTAGACCCTTAGCAGAGCGGGCTTCTACCCAAGTTGAGGTCGCCAAAGCCGAAGGCATGTTACGGGCGGCGCGCACCTATTTGCTCGATAGCGCCGAGACCGCTTTTGAAGGGGCCAGCCGCACCGGCGCTTTGACGCTGGAAGACCGCGCGAACTTACGCATTGCCGCCACCCATGCGGTGCGTACCTGTGCTGAGATCACCCGCATGATGCACGAGCTGGGCGGGGGGACATCTGTCTATGAGACGTGCCCGCTGCAACGCCGTTTCCGCGACGCCCATGTCGCCACCCAACACATCATGGTGGCCCCCGGCTCACTGGAGCTGGCTGGACGCGCTTTACTGGGCATCGAAGGCGATTACGGACAGCTTTAGTTCGCCGAGCGGGCGCGGCCCATTGGCCCGACGGGGCTGGGGGCGTGCAATTGTTCTGTGAGTTGCTCAGTCAAATGTGCGAGGCGGTTCTGCCAGTGGGCGTTGAAATCCAGCACTGTCATGCTCACCAAACGGCCATCAGCGATCTGGTGACTCCACACAATGCCATTCTCGCCTTCGGACGTGTAGCTAGGCCCCGTCAATTGGGTTGAAATGTACAAAACATCCGCGTTCTTATCGTAAGCGACATCAAAATCCGACATTTTGCTTTTTGGCCCTGCAAGGTTCTTGGGCGATAGTATCGCAGAATTTGAGACAGATTCCCAGCAAATTTGACCGTTTTAAGTAGGAACCCCCTTACTTTACCATGATTGCGTCGTTGTCTCTGAGCTTTAGATCAGCAGTTGAGGGCAGGGCAGGCACATCCACCTGCACCCCTTGGTTGACCCGCGCGCCAGCTTGGCCCAAAAGCGTCGTCGGAACGCGGTCGTGGCGGAACTGGCAGACGCACTGGATTTAGGTTCCAGCGCCGCAAGGCGTGGGGGTTCGACTCCCCCCGACCGCACCATTCCTTTGACGCTTTATCGTTTTCGAGTTTGTGATCCCTTGGTTACTGAGCACCAAATGATTTGGGTTGGCTGCTGCAGCCACATACGTCGACTGCTAAGTTAAATCGCGCGTCACGGCTCAAAACAACTAGAAGGGCGTGAATTTTTTGCCGCGATTGAAATAGTATTCCTGAATAGGCGTTTGGGCAGGAATTTCGTCCGGCCCCCGAAAAACCACAGTTCCTGCTGGCGTACTCACGACTTTGGTAATCCAACTGGGCCGGGATGCGCTTGCCATGATGCATTGAAATACCAGATTGGATAGGCCAGCAAGACTTCTCCATGGTGCATCAACGCCTTGCCAATAGTCGCCCTGCCAATGGCTCCATCCCCAGTCTTCAATGATATAAAGGCCGTTTGGCTTTAGTTTTGGAAACAGTGTTTCAAACGTTGCAAGGCTAGGCTCATAAAGATGACTTGCATCGTCGATAACGAGGTCCAGTTTCTCGTCATGAAACTCGCTTTTCATCACCTGTTCCAAACGAGCCTTATTGCTTTGATCCACATCTAGAAAGCAACGAATGTTCTTGCCAGACTCAGTTTTCAGATAGTTTTTAAAGTTTGGTGTTGTAAAATCCCCGATGTCGATAAGACAGAGCTTTGCGGGATGGAACCATTCCATCAACAATGCCGCAGCACCCCCACCTGCCACGCCAACTTCAACTACTTTTTGGGGCGCTAAAGGCACCACCCAATCATAATACAAGGCCAATAATTCTGGATTTTTCATGATCCAGAAGGCACCGATCGCCTCGGCGTCTTTTCGCTCTGCTCCGAAGTGAGATGATTGGAAAAGATAGTCTTTGACCTTGAACGTATCATTGCTGATCCACTGCAATGGGTCGGATGTTGAAAATACGCCTTGTGGGGAAAGTTCACTGATCGACATAATGGAAATCCTTCAAACTTAAGGTTTAAAGTCTCACATTAGCAACTCGCCGCATTTTTGGTCAACTCAAATTTCTATTCTGTCTTAGATGGCTTATTGTCAAATGCTCTATTGGCGACAGCCTGAATCAAGTAGCCGCAGACTTTAGCCAACGGTTCCTGTAAGCGGTTGACTTTCGGACCGGACATCCCCTTGGCTTAAAGGTCCGCGAGATCCGAAGCGGGGTATGGGGTACACAATTGGAATCAGGCTTAGTTCCAAAACATAGTTTTTTAATCACGAAGATGGCTAGGCGTGTTTTGGGGCTGGAACCCAGTTGTCCAGTCCCCACGGGGATTATTTCGGAACCCAGTTGTGTAGGATCATTGTTCGAAAACAGCGGGGCGTCCCCCCGACCGCACCACTTACTGCAGCTGGCATAGACATGGGCTTCACATCGTGGCATAGCCGCGCACCTTGCGGGCTTAGGCCCCAGCGCTATCCCATCAACCCGCGTAATCCGCTTCCTTTTTAGGACATCATCATGCAAATCGTCGAAAAATCTGCTGAAGGCCTCAGCCGCGTCTATGGCGTTACCATTGCCGCCACCCTGATTGCCACGCGCACCGATGCCAAGATCGCAGAATTGGCCCCTCAATTGAACATCAAGGGCTTCCGTAAAGGCAAAGTGCCTGTGGTTCATGTGAAGCGCATGTATGGCAAGTCCATCATGGGCGATTTGTTGAATGAGCTGGTGCAAGAAGGCATTGAGGGTACCGTTTCGTCCAATGGCATCCGTGCGGCAAGCCAGCCAGACGTGACCAATCTGGGCAATCTGACCGACGTGATGGACGGCAAAGCCGACCTGACCTTCGACGTCGAACTCGACATCATGCCAGACTTCACCCCAGCTGAGCTGCAAAGCCTGTCGGTGACCCGTCCAGTCGCGGAAGCCACCGAAGCTGAAATCGACGAAGCCTTGGCCGAGATCGCCAAGCAGTCTCAGTCTTTCGAAGTCAAGAAGGGCAAAGCCGCCAATGGCGATGCCGTTGTCTGTAACTTCGTCGGCAAATTGAACGGCGTTGAATTTGACGGCGGCAAGGCTGACGGCTCCACAGTCGTTTTGGGCTCCAACACCTATATCCCCGGCTTTGAAGAGCAATTGGTCGGCGTGAAAGCGGGCGACGAAAAAGTCTTGAACGTGACTTTCCCAGCCGAATATGGCGTCGCCACTTTGGCCGGTCAGGCCGCAACTTTTGACGTCACCGTTGTTGAAGTCAAAAAGGCCGTTGAGACCAAGATTGACGATGACTTGGCCAAGAATATCGGCCTGTCGGACCTCGCGACCCTGAAGGATGCGATCAAGAAGAACATCGAAGATCAATTGGCTCAATTGTCGCGTCAGAAAGCCAAGCGCTCGTTGCTCGACGCTTTGGACGCCACCCACAGCTTCGACTTGCCACCGAAAATGTTGGCCGCTGAATTTGACGCCATCTGGGCACAAGTGACGCAAGACAAGGCCGCTGGCAATGAAGATCCAGAAGATGCTGGCAAGTCGGAAGACGAACTGAAGGCGGAATACACCAAGATTGCTGAGCGTCGCGTGCGCTTGGGCCTGGTCTTGGCTGAACTCGGCCGCGTCAATGGCGTGGAAGTGAAAGACGAAGAAGTGGCGCGCGCCATTCAAGCCGAAGCCTCGCGCTACCCTGGCCAAGAGCGTCAAGTTTTTGAGTTCTTCCAGAAGAACCCAAATGCTGTCGCCAGCCTGCGTGCACCTTTGTACGAAGAAAAGGTCGTCGACTTCGTTCTGCAAATGGCCAATGTCACCGATGTGACGGTCTCGCGTGCTGAGCTTGAAAGCGAAGATGAAGTGGCACCAGCCGCGGACGCTAAGCCTGCTAAAAAGGCCCCAGCCAAGGCGAAAGCCAAGAAAGAAGCCGCGCCTGCCGAAGAAGCGCCAGCTGAGGTCGCTGCAGAGGAAAAGCCGGCTCCAAAGAAGAAAGCGCCCGCCAAGAAAAAGGCTGACTAAGCCCTTTCTTCGTTCGTTTGAAATTAAGGCCCTGGTCATTCGACCGGGGCCTTTTTGTTTGGGTGGGTCGAGGGTAACCAAAAGGACCGCGCAACACGCGTTGCGCCTGCAAACGCGATGACAAGCGCAACTTTTGTTGCGCGCTCCGTTCCCCCACAACGTCATCCCCGCCGCAGCGAAGCGCAGAGCGGGAATATCAGGGGACATTGCGTCAGTGTATCCCCGTTTGGCTCACGCCATCTGGGATGAAACCGAACGGCGATTGGATTTAACCCAATCAGTCCTTTAGGAAATAAGTGATTGTCGTCACCACGCGCACCTTTTTATCGATTTGGCGGTCGGGTGGGCTGTCGGGGATTTCGACGGCGGGATTGACTTCGATCACGCCTTGATTGGCATTTTGGATGGCCCCGACTTTGGCCCCGGATTCCTTGGCGAATTTGTCAGCGGCTTCGCGGGCGCGCTGGGTGGCTTCGGTTAGAAGTGTGCCTTTGAGGTCATTCAGACCGGTGAATTGGAAGGAAGGACCCGAGGAGGAGCCATCATTGGCAAACACCACGCCTTCTTTCAACAAATCGCCACTATTGCGCGAGGCTTCGGCCAGCTTGTCGACTTCGGTGGTTTTCACCATCAAATTCTCGGTCAAAATATAGCGTGGCCCGTTGAGCCCGCCATTTGAATAAGCGTTGGCCAGCTTGTCTTCGACGCGAATGTTTTGCACCTGATAAGCGGTGGCGGGAAAGCCGCGCGCGGTCAAAAAAGCCTTCACGGCGGCTTCAGACGTGGTTAGCGCTTGGCGGGCCTCTTCCAAGGAATCGCCAGTCGCGACAAAGCTGATCGACCAAAAGCCGAGGTCGGCCTTGACGGGGCGCTCTGATAGCCCTTTGACTGTGACGGTGCGAAAACCCAACCGCGAGTGCACGAGGGATTGACCGGCTGAGAAGCCTGCAAAGGCGATCCCCAATGCCAAGATACCCGCCGCAGCTAAAAGATTTGTCCGTTCTGTCATGATGAAGCCCTCCACACCCGCTACTAGGCCACTGAAATGCCCGGGGTGCAACCGTACGTCCCTGAACCCCCGTTTGGGCTTGGTTTATGGCGCGTTTAGGGCGGAAGCGCGGAAGAAAGAGGCCAAAGCCTCCATTTGTGCGTGCGCCCATTTCTCTTATCGCAGGGCTGCCTGAATGAACACACTTTGGGTGCCTTTGGCCTTGGTGGCAGGCTTCTTACAAATCCTGCGCAATGCGGCGCAACGAGGCCTTTCCGATCAGGCCGGGCCCTGGGGGGCGACCTTGGTGCGCTTTCTCTATGGCCTGCCTTTTGCCTGTCTATTTTTGGCCCTTGTCTGGTGGTTAGCCCCGCCAGCCAGTTTTAAGATCGGATCTGATTTCTGGTTTGCAGCCCCGCTTGGTGCGACCGCCCAAGTGTGCGCGACAGCAGCCCTCATCCAAGCCATGCGAGCTTCCAGCTTTGGTCTTGGGTCTACGTTTCAACATATGAGCCTGCCCTTGGCCGCTTTGGTCGGCGTGCTGTTTCTGGGTGACCGATTGGGTGTTTGGGGATGGCTTGGCATTTGGGGCGCGACGGCGGGTCTGTTGTTAGCCTCGTGGCCGAACAAGGGGATCGCTGGGGGGATTGCGGGGTTTAAAGCGGGTTTTTATGGGCTGGCTTCGGGGGCGTGCTTTGCGGTATCTGCCAATTGCTATCGGCTGTGCGGATTGGCCATTGATCCCAGCGCACCCATCTTCTCGGCGACTTTCACCCTTGTCTGCGTCCAAGCCATGCAAAGCGTGGTTTTAGGCGGCATTCTTTATGTGGTGGACCGACGCGCTTTAGCCGCTTTGGCCGCCGACGGGCGGGCGTCTTGGTCGGCAGGCTTTACGGGGGCTGCCGCTTCGGCCTGTTGGTTTGCGGCGCTGACCCTCGCGCCAGCCGCTTTGGTGCGGGCCTTAAACGCCTTGGTGGAAGCCCCGACCGCGACCTTGTTGGGTTGGATCCGCTTTAAAGAAACCATCGATCTGCGGCGCGGCCTTGGCTCTGCCTTGATTGTGGCTGGGGTTGTGGTGTCTGTCTGGGGACAGATCGCAGCCTCTTAGGCCGAGCGGCGGGCTGCTTCGAGGAAGGCGGATGCGGCTAACACCATGCCATTGCGGACGGAGCTGACAAGCTCGACGGGCGTGAAGGGCTTTGGCAAGGCCACGTCGGCACCCGCTTCCAGGGTTTTCAGCCACGCGCGACGGGCAATCTCGCTATCGCCCTTGTCTGACACTGCGATGATGGCCACGCCAGGAAAGGCCTCGCGCATCATAGCCACCAATTCTGCGCCATCTTCTGACGTCACGTCGACTTGCGTGACGACAGCATCCAGATCGAGGACATCAATAAGGTCCAGCGCTTCGTCCAAATTCGCACCGCAAGTCACGCGGAAATCATGTTCTTTCAAGCCGGCTTCGCAGATTTTGCGTAATGTCCGACTGGGTTCAACCACCAGCACGTGGGGGCGACGCGTGCCCGATTGCAAACGCTCTGCGACTTCGCTCAAAAGGCCTTGCAGGCGCTCTTGCGAGAAGGGCTTTTGCAACAAAAACTCTGCCCCGTCCGCCTTGGCGCGCTCTAACAAAGTCGAGGCGGAATCCCTGCCACCACCCGCGCTGATCGCCGCAATCGTCACGCCTGGCGCGGCTTGGCGAATTTTCGCGATGGTGCCGCCATCGGTAGAATCCGGCAGCATCAGGTCTGAAATGACCAGATCAAGCGCTTCCTCGGCCAACATTCTCATGCCGGAATTTAGGTCCAAGGCGACAAGCGTAGCCCAGCCAGTACGCGTGATCATTTGAGAGATCACTCGTGCCTGTATCATGCTGTCTTCGATCAACAGGCAGGTGTAGTTCGACAAAATCCACCCCCAAGCTTGAAGATTTTTTCTAAGCCTGATCCGTTAACGTAGTACGAAGATCGATACTGACCAGAAACCGGATGCTTTGATTACTGATTATTTCGATTGTTTGGCCAAGGACTGTTTGGACTGATCTTCTGGCGGCGCTACAATCGGCCGATAAAGGACAACCATTTGCTTGGCGAGGCGGAAGCCATCCTTGGCTAATTTAGCTTCTTGCGCGCTGCGATCGGTGGGGCAGGTGGCGGCCCCTTGGCCATAGGCTTGAAAGCCCGCATTGAAGGAATCGACCAGCGGGTCGCGCAGTGCGCTGGCATCGGGGGCTTCGAGGTCGAGCAAGGTGGACATGCGCGACCGATAGGTTTGATCCTCGCGACCTGAACAAGACACCCTTAACGCATGTAGCGAGCCTAGTACGCGGGCTAGGCGCATCAGATCGGTGCGCTTGACCGGGTCAACCGGACGCGCGCGGCGCTGGTTATCGGTTACGACCGCTTGGCCGTCTTCGGCAGTATAAGGACCGTCGTCAGTCTCTAAACCCTCCACATTGCGCAGGGCTTTGCGTGGCCGTTGGGGGGCAGGACGATAGGCTTCCGCTGCAACCTCATCCTGATTAGGATCGGGGCTCCAGTCCATCGATGTATCTTGGGGAATATCGACGGGCGCGTCTTCGACCACGTCGACGGGTTCGCGTCTGGAGGACTCAACCGGTGCCCCCGAAACCACATAGGTTTCGAGCGTTGGTGTAACCCCACGATTTTGTGGCTCTTGGCCAGCGGGTTGCGCGAAACCAAGCGCAGCCCCAGAGGCTGCGACGAGGGCGACCGCGCTGACCATCCACACACGTGATTTCATAGCCCCTAAACGCCCCTGTTTCGGGCTTTAGGTCAAGCCGGAGAGCTTGCCTGTAAGCGTGCAACACGGGCGATTGCCTCGTGGGCTTCGGCCATGATGGAGTCGATAATTTCCTTACATGACAAGATATCGCGCACCCCACCTGCCGATTGGCCCATGGCAAAGCAGGACTTGTCGGCTTCAAGACCTTCCGTCTGGCCACCAATGCCGCCCATGGCACCTGCCTGCATGCTGATCATCGCTTGATGCGGGAAAGGTTTGATGTCGGCAGGGCGGCTTTCCCAATCCTGCACCCACGCATTATCCTTCACCCGCATGGGCTTGCCAGAGTAAGAGCGGGTGCGGACGGTGTCGGTATCTTTAGCCGTCACGACGGCATCCTTATACATTTGCCCGGCATGGGCCTCTTTTGACGCGATAAAGCGGGTGCCCATCCAAACCGCTTGCGCGCCCAGCGCGAGGGCAGCCGCCAGACCACGACCGTCATAAATGCCACCTGCAGCAACCACCGGAATGGTCACACGCTCAACCGCTTGGGCGACCAAGGGCAGGGTGCCAACAAGGCCCGTATGGCCACCGCCTTCAGAGCCTTGGCAGATCACGGCATCACAGCCAGCCAGCTGGGCTTTTTCCGCGTGGCTGACGGCCCCGCCAACCACCATGGCTTTCAAGCCCGCGGCATGGAGTTTTTCGATGATCGCAGAAGGAACCCCAAGGCCTGCAATGAAGGCAGTAGCACCTTCGGCAATGATGATGTCGACAGAGGCTTCAAGGCTACCTGGAACCGCGGCGAGCAGGTCCACGCCAAAGGGTCTGTCGGTCAGAGCGCGCACCTTGCGCATTTCATCGCGGATTTCGTCGGGTGTCCGCCCGGCCATGCCGAGGCAACCGTAACCGCCAGCTTCTGAAACGGCAGCACAGACTTCAGCATAGGAAACCCCACCCATGCCAGCCAGCATGATGGGATGTTCAATGCCCAATAGGTCGCAAATTGGTGTTCTTAAGCTCATGGCGCACTCCCTTGTTTTTGCGCCACGTTAAAGCCTTTGACCTGATGCGCAATCCCTGTGCCTGCCCACAAGCCTCAGGCAGGCTGGTAGCGATGGCACGAGGTTTCGTGGTCGATCACAAGGCCAGCCGCCTGCAGATAGGCATAGCAAATGACAGGGCCACAGAATTTGAAACCACGGGCCTTGAGCTTGCGGGCCAATTCTTCGGATTCGGCCGATTTTGTCGGCGCATCGCGGAAGGAGATGGGGTGGTTGTGAATGGATTTGCCGCCCACAACAGACCAGATGAAATCATGAAAACCGCCTTCTTCGCGCTCGATGGTTTGGAAAAGACGGGCAGACTCAATGGTAGCGATGATTTTGGCGCGCGCCCGTACAATGCCGGGATTGGCCATCAAGCGCTCAATATCCTCGGGTCCAAAGGCGGCGACTTGGACTGGGTCAAAGCCACAAAAGGCGTCGCGAAATGCCGCCCTTTTTCGCAGAATCGTGATCCATGACAGGCCTGCTTGAAAGCCTTCTAAGCACAAAAGTTCCCACAGCTCGCGCGCGTCATGCACGGGCACCCCCCATTCCTCGTCATGATAGGCAACATAGAGCGGGTCTGATTCGAGGACCCAACCGCATCTTTGCTTCGCCATTTTAGTCCCTCGTTTTGCTTGTGCGTTGCGCCCGCTTGCGGCAGCATAGTGCCGGCACCGGGGCAGGGGTCAAGTCGCGAAAGGCCGAGCTCCAAAGCCCCTGCAGCGGCCTCCAGCCTTGTCCTTAAATTGACGCAAACTGAGTCCACATGGAGCAGAACCCGTCCAACCGCCTTTAGCGGCTTCCCGTGCGAACGGAAGCTGGTTAAAGATGAGTTGGGGAAGGGCATATGGCCCGGAGTTTACGTCGTGAAGCAATCGCCATTTCGAATTCTGCTTGTTGTGCCAACCTTGCTTGTGGCTTTGGCTGCCTGCCAATCTATGCCCGGCAGCAGTGCCAAGAAGGCACCGGCCTATGTCGAGCGGCCAGTCGACTTGCTGTATAACAATGCGCGCGATGAACTCAGCAAGAAGAATTATACCGACGCTGTCACCGGCTTTGAAGAAGTTGACCGCCAGCACCCCTATTCGGAATGGGCACGGCGCGCGTTGCTGATGACGGCTTATGCCAATTATCAGCAGAACAAATATGAAGACGCGATTGCAGGTGCCCAGCGCTTTGCCTCGCTCTATCCCGGTAATGATAGCGCCGTTTATGCCTATTATCTGATTGCCATCTGCTATTTCGAGCAGATTGTGGACGTGGGTCGCGATCAGCGCATGACCGAATTGGCTTTGGCGGCCCTCAACGACGTCGTGCAGCGCTATCCTCAAAGCGAATATGCCCGCGATGCGCGCCTCAAGATCGACATGACCCAAGACCAGCTGGCTGGCAAGGAAATGGAAATCGGGCGTTACTATCTGCGCGATGGTCAACATTTGGCGGCCTTGGGCCGCTTCCGTCGCGTGGTCGACCTCTATCAGACCACGACCCATGTGCCTGAAGCGCTGCATCGTTTGGTTGAGACCAATTTGTCCATGGGCTTGGTCGATGAAGCCACGAAAGTTGGCGCAGTCCTCGGCTATAATTATCCGGGCTCTGAATGGTATGAGGCCAGCTATAGATTGCTGACGGCCAAGGGCTTTACGCCCGAGGGCAAGCCCGCAAAGCGCGGTTTGTTCCAGCGCATCACCAAGCCAAAGCGTGGCCTTGAGCGCGCGCCAGAGCCGCCTCAAGCTTCGGCCCCACAAGCGAGCAAATGAGACCCCTTAGCCCTCGTTCAACGTCCGCTAAGCGCGGGGGGAGGCTAGTCCGACGGGGTGGCCCATGCTGATTGCCCTGTCGATCCGCGATGTGGTCCTGATCGAAACGCTCGACCTTGATATTGAGCCGGGTTTTACCGCGCTGACGGGTGAGACTGGGGCAGGCAAATCCATTCTGTTGGATGCGTTGGGTTTGGCTTTGGGCGAGCGGGCGGACCGGGGTCTCGTGCGTCATGGCGCTGAACGCGCGCAAGCCAGCGCCATCTTTGAGATTGACCCGCATCATCCAGCCATCGCGCTACTCGAAGAATTAGATCTGCCAGGAGCCGAAGATGGACGCATCGTCCTGCGTCGCTCCATCAGCCTCGACGGCAAAAGCCGCGCTTATGTGAATGACGGCCCCGCCTCGGTCAGTGCGCTGCGCCGGCTTGGCGCGTGCCTCCTCGAAATTCATGGTCAGCATGCCTCCGTTGGCCTGATGGACCCATCCACCCATCGCGATTTGTTGGACGTATTTGCCAAAGCTGCCCCCTTCAAAGCCCAAGTTGGCGAGGCTTGGCGCACATTGGATGCTGCCCGGTCTGAGTTGGAAGAGGCCGAATTGCGCGCCCGTCGCGCCTCCACTGACCGCGATTATCTGGCCCATGTCTTGGGTGAATTACAAAAGCTGGCACCCAAGGCCGGTGAAGAAGCCGCTTTAGATGCGGAACGTCGCGCTTTAATGGGGTCTGAAAAGGCCGCCACGGCCTTAAAAGACGCAACCGACGCTTTGGCCGATGGTAAAGCTGAGCAACGCATGGCCGCTGCCGCGCGCGCGTTATCCCGTGTGGGCAAGCCCGAGGGCGAGGGGGCTGATGCCCTTTCCAAGGCAGTCGATCAAGCAGCCGCCTCGCTGGAGCGCGCTCTCAGTGAATTATCCGATGCTCAAGGCTGGATGGCGCGCGCAGGCGATGCTTTGGATGGAGACCCCGGCCGTCTCGACCATTTGGAAGAACGTCTGTTTGCTTTGCGCGCCGCTGCCCGCAAGCATGGCGTGACGGTGGAGGCATTGCCCGATGTGCTGCAGCGGGCTGAGCAAAACCTCGCCAATATTGATCATGCCGATGAGGCCATTCAGGCAGCAAAAGCGGCCCTCGCCAAAGCGCAGAATGCCTATGACCAAGCCGCTGCTGCGCTGTCAGAACGCCGCCATACGGCTGCTTCAGCGCTCGACAAAGCCGTTGAGCTCGAATTGCCGCCGCTGAAACTGGAAAAAGCGCGCTTCCGCAGCCGTGTAGACAGTGATGCCGCTCGTCCAACCAAGGACGGTATTGATCGGGTGACGTTTGAAATTGCGGCCAATCCAGGCGCAGGCTTTGGGGCTTTGTCGGAGATTGCTTCAGGTGGCGAACTTTCACGACTATCGCTCGCGCTAAAGCTCGTTCTCTCCACCGATGGCGGTACCTTGGCCTTGGTGTTTGATGAAGTCGATCAAGGCATTGGCGGGGCAACTGCAGATGCCGTCGGCCGCCGTTTGGCGCGCTTGTCGCAGACCGCGCAAATCCTGTGTGTCACCCACAGCCCCCAAGTTGCCGCCCGCGCTCGTCGCCATTGGCGCATCGAAAAGCGGGTGGAGAATGGCATCACGCGCACAGGCGTCAGCACGCTTCCCGATGCTGCCCGCGAAGAAGAATTGGCGCGCATGTTGTCTGGAGCCGAAATCACGGCTGAAGCCCGCGCGGCGGCCCGCGCCTTGGTTGCTGCCAGTCAGGACTGAAGTGCCTGAATTTGGATGTGGAAACCCCTAAGCGATAAAGGTGGATCAGGCTTCACCTCGGCCGTGCTTGGCGTTAGTTTCCCGACCATGGATATCAGCACGCTTCCCGTCGATTCGCTCACCAAAGACCAAGCCGCCCACGAGTTGGAGCGGCTTGCCCGCGAGATTGGTGAGAATAGGCGGGCCTATTTCGAAGAAGATGCCCCCACGCTCTCCGATGCCGAATATGACGCGCTAGAGCGGCGCAATCGCCTCATTGAGCAACGTTTCCCGGCCTTGGTGCGGGCCGACAGCCCATCGAAAAGCGTGGGCAGTGCCGCCTCGACAAAATTCACCAAAATCACCCACCAGGTCTCGATGCTCTCGCTCGACAATGCCTTTACCGATGGCGATGTTGCAGACTTTCTGGGCCGGGCGCAGCGCTTTTTGGGGTTTGAGGATCAGAGCGCTTTGGCCTGTACCGCAGAGCCTAAAATTGACGGCCTGTCGCTGTCGGTTCGCTATGAAAAGGGTCAGTTCAAGCACGCCGTCACCCGAGGGGATGGGAAAGAGGGTGAGGATGTCACCGCCAATGTGCTGACCATTGGCGATATTCCCAAGCATTTATACGGCTCCGATTGGCCGGAAATCCTGGAAGTGCGTGGCGAAGTCTATCTCAGCCATGCGGCGTTTGAAGCGCTGAACCAAGCTCAGATCGAAGCGGGCCTGCCGCTTTATGCTAATCCACGAAATGCGGCAGCGGGCAGCTTGCGCCAATTGGATCCCGCCATCACTGCCCAACGCCCGTTGAGCTTTTTTGCCTATGCTTGGGGGGAGGTGAGCACACCGTTTGCGACCACCCAAATGGATGCAGTGGCAAGTTTTGCGCGCTGGGGCTTTAGGACCAATGCGGACATGAAGCTGTGCGCCGATACCGCAGACCTTCTGGCCCATTATCAGGATTTGGGCCTGCGCCGGGCTGAACTCGGCTATGATATTGATGGGGTGGTGTATAAGGTCAATGATCTGGCCTTACAGGCCCGCCTCGGCATTGTGACCCGCTTCCCCCGTTGGGCCATCGCCCACAAATTCCCGCCAGAGCGGGCGATCACCATCCTCGACGCGATTGATATTCAAGTGGGCCGTACAGGCGCTTTGACCCCCGTTGCCCGCGTCCGGCCAGTGACGGTTGGGGGCGTCGTGGTTTCCAATGCGACATTGCATAATGAGGACTTTATCGCCGGCAAGGCGCTGGACCGGGTGACAGGCCTGCCGGTGCGCGGGGGCAAGGATTTGCGGCTCGGCGACCATATTGTCATCCAGCGGGCTGGCGATGTGATCCCGCAAATCGTCGATATTCTGGTCGATAAGCGCGAAGCGGGGAGTGAGCCATTTGCCTTCCCCCATATCTGCCCATGCCCCTTGCAGACGCCGGCTATTCGCGGCGGCGATGAGCAAGACGGTGGCATCGACGTTGTGCGACGCTGTACCGGGGAATTTGCCTGCCCATTCCAGCGCTTGCGGCACTTGGAGCTTTTTGTCAGCCGCAAGGCCTTTGACATTGACGGCCTAGGCCCCCGCCAATTGCAGGACTTTTTCGACTGGGGTCTCGTCAAAGAGCCTGCAGACATTTTCAAGCTAGCAGACCATCGCGCGCAATTGGAAGGCCGCGACGGCTATGGCCAAACCTCGCTCAACAATCTGTTTGCGGCCATCGATCAGCGGCGGGATATTGATTTGGCCCGCTTCATCTTTGGTTTGGGCGTGCGCCATGTGGGCGAGACGACCAGTGGCGTTCTGGCACGCGCCTTTAGCTCTTGGGACGCGTTCAAGGCGGCAATTGATCAGGCCCAATCCCAGCGCGCCAATGAGGCTTATCGTCAGTTAGAGGCCATTCATGGCTTGGGACCGCGTGCGCTGGAGGCACTTTTGACCTGGGCCGCGGGTGCTGAGCCTCCAGCGCAGGCAAGCATGTTTGACGATGTGGCTGAAAATCTCGCGAAGCTGCGCCTATCCGAAGTTGCCATGCCAGCCCGCAAAGCTTTGATCGAGGTCTTCCCCGATTGGGCCGGTTTGGTTGCGACTTTAAAATCTGCCGCTGCAGGGCGTCCCCAAGATGGCTACACCGCCTTAGCCGCGATTGACGGTATGGGCCCGGTTGCCTGTGACGCGCTTCTCGACTTCTTTGCTGAGCCCCATAATCGCGACGCGGTGGACCGCTTGTTAGAGCAAGTTCGCCCGCGCGACGCTGAAGCGCCTGTGTCCGATAGTCCGGTGACGGGGCTCACCATTGTGTTCACGGGCAGCCTTGAGACCATGACGCGCGATGAGGCCAAGGCCCAAGCCATTCGACTGGGCGCAAAGGTCGCTGGCAGTGTCTCGGCCAAAACCGATATTGTCGTAGCAGGCCCCGGTGCGGGCTCTAAACTCGCCAAAGCCAGTGAGTTGGGTGTGCGGGTGATGAGTGAAGCAGACTGGGCTGCGTTTGTTGGCTGAATGACTGTGATTTGTCGTAAACCATTCGCATTGCCGCGCTATGTCACCGCCTAAATCTCCTCCTCCAAAAAGGCCGCATCTCCCCATGCCCGTACGCTCCAACAATTTCGCCGACCTTGCTTGTGAATCCCTGTCCCGACGTGGATTTTTGACGGCCACGGCGGCGCTGCCAGCGTTGAGCCTGATGACGTCGGAAGCGCAGGCTGCTCCGGCTGGGTTTAAGGCGGTGGCGGAGAATCGCTTGGACACCGTTGTGGTGCCCGAAGGCTATGCCTGGCAGCCGCTGATTTCTTGGGGCGATCCTTTGTTTGAAGGTATGGCCCCGCTGGACCTTACCAAGCGCGGCGCACCATTCGCCTTCACCCGGGCTGAACAAGAAAACCGCTTTGGCACCCATAATGATATGTTGGCTCTATTCCCCGCCAATTGGGCTTATCCTTGGCCAGAGGGCACCGTCACCCGCGCCATCATGTGTGTGAACCATGAGGCCGTGAGCCCCTTTATGGCTGCCCCCGGCAGCGATGGACAGCCGATTGATATGCGCGTTGAGGCGTTAGATGCGCTTTATGCCTGTATGGGTGTCAGCGTTTTTGATGTTGCCCATGACCCAGCCAGCGGGGCGTGGTCCGTCGTCAAAGGCCCGGCTGTCGGTGTGGACCGTAACCGCCGCGTGACGCCTTATAGCGAAGTCGTTTTTGACGGCTCTGCTGCCAACCATCCTTGGATCGCCAAGGCAGGGGCTGTCGTCAATGAAGTAGAAGGCGCGCGCTCTGGCGCACCGAAGGTCAAAGGCGCAATCAAGGCCGGAACCTTCCAAAACTGCGCCGGTGGCTTTACCCCTTGGGGTACCTATCTGACGGCGGAAGAGAATTTCAACAATCAGTTCTTCACCTCCGACAAGGCAAGCCCTGCTTTGGCAGAAGCCCAAGCCGATGCGGCTTTTGCCGTCGATCAGTCGATCTATCGCTATGACAATGTCTGGCGCTTGGGTGGGCCGGCCCAGTTTGACTTAAGCCGCAATCCCCATGGCCCATCGCTCTATGGCTGGATCGTCGAAATTGACCCCTATGATCCAGATTGGCGGCCGCACAAGCACACGGCCCTTGGTCGCAAGTGCAATGAATGCGCTACCACCGTTTTGTCCAAGACCAATAAGGCCGTGGTCTATACGGGCGATGATAGCAACAATCAGTTCGTCTATAAATTCGTCTCGCGTGATAAATTTGACCCGACCAATCGGATCGCCAATCGCGAACTTCTGAGCCATGGCACCCTCTATGCCGCGCGCCTTGAGGCCGATGGTACCGGGCGCTGGATCGCCTTGACAGCGGCTGCAGCCAATCGCGCGGCACGCGGTCCGGGCGACTTGCCCTTCGCCGATGATGGCGATGTGATGGTGCGCTGTCGTGAAGCAGCACTTCGGCTGGGTGCCACCAAAATGGACCGTCCTGAGGATGTGGAAAGCCCAACCGATGGCTCGTTCCGCGGTACAGGCACCGTGTTTGTCATGTGCACGGGCAATCTGTCGGACTCAGGGCGCGCTGGAAATGTCGCCAACCCCCGTCGCAAGACGCTTGCGGGCGATGGGCTGGAGCGTAATTATCAAGGCCATATCGTGCGCTTTGAAGAAGCCCGCCAAGACCCCGCTGCCTTGACCTTTACCTGGGACATTTTTGCGGTTGCGGGCGATCCTTCTGCCGAAGTCGCCCCCGTCACCAATCTCGAAGGCCAAGTCGTCAATGCGTCATCCTGGCTGAATGGCAAGCCGACAACCACAGGCGACCGCTTTGCCATGCCAGACAACATCACCTTTGATCACCGCAAATTCTGCTGGATCACGACAGACGGCACGCCAGAGACTTTCCCCTGCAACGATGGTGTCTATGTGCTGCCCATGGTCGGCAAAGGCCCACGTCCGGTTAAGCGCTTTTTGACGGTGCCGATTGGGGCTGAATGCTGTGGGCCTTTGTTGGCGTGGGACCAAAAGACCTTCTTCTGCGGCGTCCAGCATGTGGGCGCTGAAAATACGAAGGGCCAGAATTTTCGTGGTGAGCCCGGCGGGCCCTATTCCAATTTCCCCAATGGCGGCTGGCCGCGCGACAGCGTGATCTTTGTCCGCCGCCAAGATGGTGGGACTGTGGGCACTTAAGGCGCTGCAGCTTCTGTCATTTCCGGTTTTCTAACCACATTTTAACGTGCCAGACAGGTCGCAATCGTCCACGACTAAAGCATGGTCATGGACTGGGGTATGCCCCTGCAATCGGGACCGGGGGGGATATCAGCGCAAACGCGACTGATGACGCGTTTAGCCGCCATTGCGGTTTGGCTCGCGCTTGGCTTTGCCCTTTTGTCGACTCAGCCTCAGACCCTGCCGTCCAAAGAGCCTGTGGGCGTTGCTGCCGTGCGACTGGAACCGCTGGAGCGCCCTCCTGTGGTCATTTCTGTCCCCGCAACGGTGCTGCCAGTACCCGCGTTGAATCCGCCATCGACCAAGGATGCAAAAGGCGGGATGGCTGCGGCGCAAGCAAACAGCCCAGCGCGTAAAGTTCTCGTCCCCATGCCCGCTGGGACCAGTCCTGCAAGTGCCGTTGGACGGGTGCCAAGTGCTGCACCGGTTGGGATCGCATCAGCCCCACCTGCTGCCACCGGTCCAGCCCTCCCTAGTCTCACCGCGCAAAGCCAAGCCATTATCAAGGCGCAAGCCTGTGCCCAGATTGACATCAAGGACCGGCCACCCGATTGCCCACCCAATGCCGAACTCAAGCGCCTGTTACAAGTCGCGCGCGGGCCAAAGTATCGGCCTGAAAATGCTGAAGGCTTTTCGCGCAATGAATTGCGCTGGCGTGATATTCCACCGCCTTGCTTGGAGGACGGTCAAAAAATCAAAATGACGGGCATGGGGGCGTGCGTGCGGTTCGGCACTACGCCGTCTCGTGTCCGCTCTCCGCAAGAGATATGTGAAGCAAAGGGCTTGGGCGGTTGTGCCCCAGTGCCGTCACAAGCTGCAGTCAATGCGGCGGTGAAGCAGGCAAAAGGGCAATGAGGGCTTTGCAATTTCGTGGCACATAAGAGGGGTTGCAGACCATTGGGTATGATTTAGGGTCCATGAATGATCACAATCGCGCCGGTGCTTGAAACCCCAAACCTTATTCTTCGTGGCCATAGCGCTGCAGACTATGATCGTCTGGCCGCCATGTGGGCAGACCCGCTGGTGGTCAAACATATCGGGGCGCGTGCCTCGACCGCGCAAGAGGCTTGGTTCCGCCTGTTGCGCTACATGGGCCATTGGCCAGCCTTGGGCTATGGCTATTGGGCGGTGTGCGAGCGCGAAAGCGGGCTTTATATTGGCGATGTTGGCCTTGCCGATCATAAGCGCGGGCTGCACCCAGAGTTTGACGCGACGCCAGAGGCAGGTTGGGTCATTACGCCACCCATGGCGGGCAGGGGGTTTGCCACCGAGGCGACCCAAGCCATTCTCGATTGGTATGAGGCCAGCTATGGCCGCGCGCGCACCGTGTGCATGATTGAGTCTGTCCATACAGACTCCATCCGCGTCGCAAACAAACTAGGCTATGAGCGCTTTGCCGAAATCACGATGCCGGCAGGACCGGTTAGTTTGTTTCAGCGCCTTTGATCCAAGCCTCAACCGGGCCCTTTTGCAGGATCGTCAACGGATTGCCCTTGCGGTCCACCTTATTGCCCAAAGCCAAGCGCACCCAGCCTTCGGAAATGCAATATTCCTCAACATTGGTCTTTTCCTCACCCTTGAAGCGGATGCCCACGCCTTGGGCGAGGACCTCTTCATTATAATAGGGGCTGCGAGGATTGACGCTTAAGCGGTCGGGCAGGGCGGTGGGGCTGGTTTCATCGGTCATGCCCGCTGCTTAGCCTAATGCGGGCGCGAACCTCAAGGGGGCGGTGTAGTGGGCTAGGTAAGGATCGTTGCGACCCGTGCCATGACGTCTGCTAGAATCGCG
Source organism: Aquidulcibacter sp. (assembly GCF_049239865.1). Taxonomy (NCBI): domain Bacteria; kingdom Pseudomonadati; phylum Pseudomonadota; class Alphaproteobacteria; order Caulobacterales; family Caulobacteraceae; genus Aquidulcibacter; species Aquidulcibacter sp. The sequence continues at coordinate 37,335 of NZ_JBMLTR010000007.1, read as the reverse complement.
GCTGGTAACTGATCGACCTTTCGGCCTCCGCGCTCAGTAATATCTAATACCCGCGGCTGATCGCATCGAATGATGCCCGTGGTTTGAATGCCGGTAATTGGCACCGCAAAGCCCAAACGCCTCGCAAAGTTCCCGCCATTGGTAATGGGCAAAACAATCGGCAGTTTGGTCGCAAGATTGAAGGCCGTTGGAGAAATGATCAGGACAGGCCTGCTACCCCTTTGCTCCCGCCCCAGTGTTGGATCTAATGACACCAGATAGATGTCACCTCTGTTCACAGGAGCTCTCCGCCTACCGATGGCGCATCCAGCCAGTCACGATCTTCCTGTAAGGCACCGTCGCTGTAGTCAGATTGGGCCAAAAGATCGTCCAAGCTATATCGAATGGGCGTCGTGGCCTCGACCACCAGTTTGGTGCCATCCATTGTGATACCAACATTTGAACCAGCTTGGAGCTGCATGACATCCAGAATCGCTGGCGGAACCGCGAGCATCACGGAGCCGCCAACCTTGCGGAGCTTTGTGGTATGCATGGGCCTTGCGTCCTTTATGTTATATTTTTAGATAACATAGACATGGCCTTTACGCAATGAATGCGAACCAATGGGTTGCCCGTCGCTGAATTAGCGATATAAAGTAATTATGACTTGGATGCCCACCTTTGATACTCTAATCGGCACCTTGGGACTAGGGGCATCTTTAGTCGGGATTTGGGTTTCCTATCTGTCGCTGAAAGAAGCCGGACTCGCCAAGCAGGCTGCGCAAAGTGCCGATACCGCCGCCCAAGCGGCACGAGACTCTGTCCGCAGAGAGGACCGAAAAGCAAAACTTCTGACAAAGTTGACGCAACTTCTTTCGACGTCGAATACGATGTGGCGGAATCCAGGAAATCTGGTGGAAAAGGAGTTTGAGCCTATGCAAATTGAGCTTAGACGGGAACTCTCGAATTGTGCGAATGCCGCTGCGGGAAATTATCCTGACATTCAGGAACGACTGCGGAATGCGACCATCACTTTGGACGATTTGTCCGAAAGCCATGTTGGCGATGAGGAAGACGTTAAGGATGCCCGAAAGCGCTTGATTCAGTCCATTGGAAATACTATTTCCGATATCCACGGCGAGCTTGAATTGGGAACACATGATCATGGATGAGAATGTATCTGCCCTCTATTCCCTGTTGCTCGACAAAACCCGTGATGGGTCGCTCGGATGGGCTGTGACGGATGGCGGGACTGCCTTCATTGCGCCCGTTGGTAATCAGACTGTCAAGATTGGTGGCATTCGGGCCAAATCAAAGCAAATTTCATCCGGCAGCGGACTTGCAGGCTTTGTTAACGATTTGGATCGGCAACCGACTATTGTTGTTTACGACAGTAAGTTAAATGTGGTGGCCTCTGGTGGCGTAAATGCTCAACCAATCCAAAACGCTTTAGCTTCGATCAGCCCATTTGGGATTGAGAATATTTCCAGTCCGCGCTTACTCGAACTCGCTGATCTGCTGGCTACAAAGTATGGAAAACGATCTAGCGTCCAACAATTGGTTGAGACGTTAAAAGCAAGCTAATTTGCTGATGGCGGTTTGTGACCACCCCCCACTGCACCCAGCCTGATAGATACCCTTTACAAAACAGACTCACATAGCTAGTAACGCCGCTCTTGCTTGGACCGGCTGTGGAGAACCTTGGTGTTCTTCAGACGCGGGACGATAAAAGCGCAGGGTTCGTACCGCCGAAAAGGGTATGTCGCCTCTGATGGCGCGGTCATACGCGTCTTTGCTTCTTCGACCCCGTCAGATGGCCTTTCCAGCTAAAATTAAGTTTGCGCAGCCTGATGCGTCGCCGGTCAAAATGGCGTCGTAGCGGGCTTCGTTCGATGTTTGACATGCGGTCCTATCGTTTGGATGACCGCTTCGCGAGGGTAAATATGGCTCAACAGACCATCCGGATCAGGCTCAAAGCCTTCGACCACCGGGCGCTGGATCAGTCCGCCAAGGAGATCGTCTCCACGGCAAAGCGCACTGGCGCAATGGTACGAGGCCCTGTGCCTTTGCCAACGCGCATTGAACGTTTCACCGTAAACCGCTCGCCACACGTCGATAAGAAGTCGCGCGAGCAGTTTGAAATCCGCACGCACAAGCGCGTGCTCGACATCGTAGACCCAACACCACAAACCGTGGACGCGCTGATGAAGCTCGACCTCGCCGCCGGTGTTGACGTCCAAATTAGTCTGTAAGGGCGCCGGCTATGCGTACAGGATTGATCGCAAAGAAAATGGGCATGACCCGCGTGTTTGCTGCCGATGGCGCGCACGTGCCTGTCACTGTCCTGGCTCTCGAAGGCTGCCAAGTGGTGGCCCAAAAGACCGATGACAAAGACGGCTACACCGCCTTGCAAGTGGGCGCTGGTGCCCGCAAGGCGAAAAACGTCACTCAGCCCATGCGTGGGCATTATGCCAAGGCCAGCGTTGAGCCTAAGGCGAAACTGCGCGAGTTCCGCGTCAGCTCCGACAATTTGGTCGATGTTGGCATGGAATTGACGGCAGACCACTTTTTGCCAGGCCAAAAGGTCGATGTCTCGGGCATCACCATCGGTCGCGGCTTCACCGGCGCGATGAAGCGCTGGAACTTCGGTGGTTTGCGCGCAACGCACGGTGTGTCTCTGTCGCACCGTTCGCATGGTTCGACCGGTCAACGCCAAGACCCAGGTAAGGTTTTCAAGGGCAAGAAGATGGCTGGACACTACGGTGTTGAGCGCGTCACCACCCAAAACCTCGTCATCGTTCGTACCGATGTTGAGCGTGGTTTGATCCTGATCCGTGGTGCCGTTCCAGGTGCTGAAGGTTCTTGGGTTGAAATCCGTGATGCGGTGAAGTCAGCAGCTCCTGCTGACCTGCCAAAGCCAGCCGCTTTCCGTAAGCCAGGCGATCTGAAAATCGTTCAAGCTGAAGTCGAAGTCGCGGCTCCTGTCGAAACTCAAGAGGGAGCCGAATAATGAAACTCGACGTCCTGAAATTAGATGGCAGCAAGGCTGGCTCGGTAGAGCTGGACGACGCCATCTTTGGTGTGGCACCTCGTGCCGACATCCTGCACCGCGTGGTGCGCTATCAGTTGGCCAAGCGCCGCGCTGGTACGCATGACACCCAAAATCGTGGCGATGTTTCGCGCACGCACTCCAAGTTCGGCAAGCAAAAGGGTTCTGGCGGCGCACGTCACGGTTCCCGCAACGCGCCGATCTTCCGGGGCGGTGGCGTGGCTCACGGCCCACACCCACGTTCGCATGCACACAGCTTGAACAAAAAAGTTCGCGCTTTGGGCATGAAAATGGCTCTCTCGGCTAAGGCTGCTGAAGGTTCGCTGATCATTCTGGATCAAGCAGCTTTGGATGCACCAAAGACGAAGGTGTTGTTGGAAAACTTCGGCAAGCTCGGCCTGACCAATGCTTTGGTCATCGGCGGCGCACAAGTCGACACCAACTTCCAACTCGCAGCGCGCAACGTTCCGAATGTGGACGTTCTGCCAGCTGCAGGCCTCAATGTTTATGACGTCCTGCGTCGCCATAAGCTGGTTTTGTCGCGTGAAGCGATTGAAGCCATCTCGGCACGCTTTGCAAGCAAAGGGGAGGCTGCATAATGGCACTTTCCGAACGCCACTACGATACTATCCTGGCCCCTTGGATCACGGAAAAGGGCACTTTGCTCTCTGAAGTGAACCAAGTGATCTTCCAGGTGCCGCTGACGGCAACCAAGCCAGCCATTAAAGAAGCTGTTGAAGCGCTCTTTAAGGTGAAGGTGAAAGCCGTCAACACCATTCGCGTTCAAGGCAAGACCAAGCGCTTTAAGGGCGTGATGGGCAAGCGGAACGACTTCAAGAAAGCAATCATCACGCTGGTCGAAGGCGAGACGATTGATGTGACGACGGGGCTCTAAGGAATGGCACTCAAGACATTCAAGCCGACCTCTGAAGGTCGTCGCCAGCTGGTGATCGTTGACCGTAAGTCCTTGTACAAGGGCAAGCCGGTTAAAGCGTTGACCGAAGGCTTGACCAAAACGGGTGGTCGCAACAACACCGGCCGCGTAACCTCGTTCCGTTCGGGCGGTGGTCACAAGCGCACCTATCGCATCATCGACTTCAAGCGTCGTAAGTGGGATATGCCAGCAACGGTTGAGCGTTTGGAATATGATCCAAACCGCACCGCCTTCATCGCACTGATCAAGTACGAAGATGGTGAGCTGTCCTATATCGTGGCTCCTCAGCGCCTCGCCGTTGGTGACACCATTGTCGCCGGCGAAAAGGTCGACGTGAAGCCAGGTAACGCCATGTTGTTGAAGTCGATCCCAGTGGGCACGATCATTCACAACGTCGAAATGAAGCCTTTGAAGGGCGCTCAGATCGCACGTTCGGCTGGTTGCTACGTCCAATTGGTTGGCCGCGACACCGGTTATGCTCAGATCCGCTTGTCTTCGGGCGAGTTGCGCATGGTTCCAGATAACTGCATCGCCACCATTGGTGCGGTATCCAACCCAGACAATATGAACGAGAATTCGGGTAAGGCCGGTCGTTCGCGTTGGTTGGGCATTCGTCCTTCGGTTCGTGGTGTTGCCATGAACCCGGTCGACCACCCACATGGCGGCGGCGAAGGCCGCACCTCTGGCGGTCGCCACCCCGTAACCCCTTGGGGTAAGAAAACCCGCGGTCCTAAAACCCGCAGCAACACGACGACTGACCGGTTGATTATCCGTCGTCGTCACGAAAAGAAGGCTTAAGACTATGCCTCGTTCGGTATGGAAAGGTCCGTTTGTGGACGGTTACCTCCTCGCCAAGGCGGAGAAGGCGACGGAATCTCCTCGTCGTGAAGCGATCAAAACTTGGTCGCGTCGCTCCACCATCATGCCTCAGTTCATTGGCCTGACCTTCCAGGTTCACAATGGTCACAAGTTTGTGCCTGTGAACGTTTCGGAAGAAATGGTTGGCCATAAGTTCGGCGAATTTGCTCCAACCCGTACCTATTTCGGTCACGGCGCGGACAAGAAGTCGAAGCGGAGGTAGGCGCATGTCAAAAGCAAAAACCCCTCGCGCCTTGTCCGACAAGGAAGCATTGGCCCAAGCCCGCAACTTGCGGACCAGCGGCCAAAAGCTGAACTTGGTGGCACAAAGCATTCGTGGCTTGAAAGTGGACAAGGCCTTGGCTGAACTTCAGTTTTCGCCAAAGCGCATTGCCATCGACGTTCGCAAGTGCCTGCAATCGGCCATCGCAAACGCCGAAAACAACCATGGCCTCGATATCGATGCTCTGGTCGTTGCCCAAGCCTATGTCGGCAAAGGTCTGGTTATGAAGCGTATGAACACCCGGGCTCGCGGTCGCGGCGCTCGTATTGAAAAGCCCTTCTCGCACATCACCATCGTTGTGCGTGAGATGGAAGGAGCGGCCTGATGGGTCAGAAGGTCAATCCAATCAGCATGCGTCTGGGCATTAACCGGACGTGGGACAGCCGCTGGTATGCCAACACGGGCGAATATGCGAAGCTTCTTCATGAAGACATCGCGGTTCGCGCTTTCTTGAAAAAGAAGCTGAAGCAAGCTGGTGTGTCGCGCATCGTGATCGAGCGTCCACACAAGAAGTGCCGCGTGACCGTTTATACCGCGCGTCCAGGCATTGTTATCGGTAAAAAAGGCGAAGACATTCAAAAGCTTCGTAAGGATCTGACCGGGATCGTAAAGGACGCGGAAGTGTTCTTGAACTTGGTCGAAATCCGCAAGCCAGAGCTGGATGCAACCTTGGTTGCTGAAAGCGTTGCCCAACAGCTCGAGCGTCGTGTGGCTTTCCGCCGTGCGATGAAGCGCGCGATGCAATCTTCCATGCGCATGGGCGCTGGCGGGATCCGCATCACCGTTGCTGGTCGTTTGGGCGGTGCTGAAATCGCACGGACCGAATGGTATCGTGAAGGCCGCGTGCCTTTGCACACCTTGCGGGCGGATGTGGATTACGGCGTCGCAGAAGCCACCACGGCTTATGGCATCATCGGCATCAAATGCTGGGTCTTCAAAGGCGAAATCTTTGAGCGCGACCCAATGGCTCAAGACAAGCGTGCTGCTGAAGTGGGTGACGCTCGTCCCCGCCGCGACAATGATCGTGAAGATCGTCGTCCACGCAATGATCGCAACGATCGTGACAACCGTGGCCGTGGCCGTGGTCGTGGCGACGCGGCTCAAGCTGGCGCGTAAGGGAGGAACTGAAACATGTTGTCACCTAAACGTACCCGCTTCCGCAAGCAGTTCAAAGGCCGCATCCATGGTGCCGCGACCGGCGGGGCTACCCTGTCGTTCGGCATGTATGGCTTGAAGGCTTTGGCACCTGAGCGCGTCACCGCGCGTCAGATCGAAGCTTGCCGTCGTGCCATCACGCGTCAAATGAAGCGTCAAGGAAAAGTCTGGATCCGTATTTATCCAGACGTGCCCGTGTCCAAGAAGCCAAACGAAGTTCGGATGGGTAAGGGCAAGGGTTCACCAGAATTTTGGGCCGCACGGGTTAAGCCTGGTCGGATCATGTTCGAAATCGACGGTGTTGCACAAGAGATTGCGGAAGAAGCATTGCGCTTAGGCGCTGCTAAACTGCCAATCGCGTGCAAGATCATTTCACGTGCCGACTTCGGTCTGGCGTAAGGGAGCGTCCACTATGAAAGCCGCTAACGCGCGGGCTTTGACGCCCGACCAATTGCAAGAAGAGCTGCTCAAGCTGAAAAAAGAGCAATTCAACTTGCGTTTCCAACGTGCGACAGGTCAACTTGAAAAGACCCATCGCATCAACCAGGTCCGCAAGGACATCGCGCTCGTCAAGACGATGATGCGCGAGAAGACCACAGCAACGGCTGTTTAAGGAGTAATCGATGCCAAAGCGTATGATGCAGGGCGTCGTGGTGAGCGACAAAGGCGATAAGTCCATCGTCGTGAAGGTTGAACGGACCTTTCTTCACCCAGTCCTTAAAAAGACGGTGCGCCGCTCGAAGCGCTACCATGCCCATGATGACGCAAATGCGTACAAAACGGGTGAGGTCGTGCAGATCCAGGAATGCCCGCCTAAGTCCAAACTGAAGCGGTGGGAAGTGATTGGTCGCGTCGGCAGCTAGTGCTGTCCGATACGGGCTAATAGAAGAGGATCGATTATGATTCAGATGCAAACAAATCTGGATGTCGCGGACAATTCCGGTGCTCGTCGCGTCATGTGCATTAAAGTACTTGGCGGTTCGAAGCGTCGTTATGCGTCCGTCGGCGACGTGATTGTTGTCTCCATCAAAGAGGCAATTCCACGTGGCCGCGTGAAGAAGGGTGACGTCCGTAAGGCCGTCGTCGTTCGCGTCGCAAAGGACATCAAGCGTAAAGACGGCTCCACCATCCGGTTCGACCGGAGTGCGGCTGTACTCGTGAATAACTCGCATGAGCCTATTGGCACCCGGATCTTTGGACCGGTTCCGCGCGAACTCCGCGCCAAGAACCACATGAAGATCATTTCGTTGGCTCCGGAGGTACTCTAGGATGGCTGCGAAACTTAAAAAAGGTGACAAGGTCGTTGTCTTGACGGGTAAGGACAAAGGCAAGACTGGTGAAGTGGTCAAAGTTCTCCCCAAGGAAAACCGTTTGGTGGTCCAGGGCGTGAACATGGTCAAAAAGCACCAGAAGCAGACCCAAGCCCAAGAAGCTGGCATTCGTTCGTTTGAAGCTCCGCTTCAAATCAGCAACGTTGCTTACATGGACCCTACGGATGGCAAGCCAACCCGGGTCGGTTTCAAAACCTTGGATGACGGCCGTAAAGTCCGTGTTGCCAAGCGTTCTGGGGAGGTGATCGGCGATGTCTGAGACCCAAACTTATCAAGCCCGTCTGAAGACCGAGTATAACGAGCGCATCCGCGCCGCGATGCAAGAGAAATTCAGCTATACCAATGCCATGCAGATTCCACGTCTCGATAAGATCGTGATCAACATGGGCGTTGGTGAATCCGTTGCAGACAGCAAGAAGATGCAGTCGGCTTTGGCTGCTTTGAGTGCGATTGCTGGTCAAAAGCCAGTCACCACCAAAGCCCGTAAGTCGATCGCTGGTTTCAAGCTGCGTGAAGGCATGGCAGTTGGCGCAAAAGTTACCTTGCGCGCAGAACGCATGTATGAATTCCTCGACCGCCTGATCACCATCGCGCTGCCGCGCGTGAAGGATTTCCGCGGTCTCAACGGCAAGTCGTTTGACGGCCGTGGGAATTACGCCATGGGCCTCAAGGAGCACCTCGTGTTCCCTGAAATCAACTATGATCAGGTCGACCAGATCTGGGGCATGGACATCATCGTCTGTACGACGGCTCGCACGAATGAAGAAGCGAAAGCCCTTCTTTCAGAGTTCAACTTCCCATTCCGGAACTGATATCATGGCGAAGAAAAGTGCTATCAACCGCAATGACAACCGTAAGGCCCTGGTGAAGAAATTCTCGGCTAAGCGCGCCCGCCTCAAGGCAGTCGCAACCGACGAAAATCTGCCACTGGAAGAGCGCTTTGCGGCTCGTTTGAAGCTGGCGGAGCTTCCGCGCAACTCGGCCGAAAACCGTGTTCGCAATCGCTGCGAGGTGACAGGTCGTCCCCGCGCTTTCTATCGTAAGCTCCGCATGTCGCGGATTGCGCTGCGGGACCTCGCGTCCTCCGGCATGATCCCCGGCATGACAAAAGCTAGCTGGTAAGGGAGGGTTGTCATGCAAGTGAACGATCCCGTCGGCGACATGCTCACTCGGATCCGCAATGCTCAAATGCGGAACCGTTCGACTGTCACCACCCCAAAATCCACATTGCGTGCCCGCGTCCTCGATGTTCTCGTCGGCGAAGGTTACATCCGTGGTTATGGGGATATCGAAATCAACGGCAAGATTGAGTTGGAAATCCAGCTCAAGTATTTCGACGGTGCGCCCGTGATCGACACGATCAAGCGCATTTCGAAGCCTGGCCGTCGTGTTTATTCCTCTGTGAAGGACCTTCCGCTCGTGCGTAACGGTCTGGGCATTGCCATCCTCTCCACGCCAAAGGGCGTGATGTCGGACGCAGCTGCTCGGGCTAACAACGTCGGCGGCGAGATCCTCGCGCACGTCTACTAAGGGAGCCGAGAATGTCACGTATCGGCAAACAACCTGTCGCATTGGCTGGTGCCACCGTCACGATCGACGGCGACATCATCAAGGCAAAAGGCCCACAAGGCGAATTGTCCTTCAAGGTACACGAGCAAGTCTCGGTTATCATTGAAGGCGGCGTCATCGTGGTCACCCCTAAGAATGACTCGAAACTGGCTCGCTCCTTGTGGGGCATGTCGCGCTCGATGATCGCAAACATGGTTGAAGGCGTCACCAAGGGTTTTGAGCGTACGCTCGAACTCGTCGGCGTCGGCTATCGTGCAGCGTTGGCGGGCAAAGATCTTGAATTGTCGCTCGGCTATTCACACCCAATCGTCTACAAAGCACCAGCTGGTGTGACGTTTGCGGTGCCAAAGCCAACCGAAATCAAAATCTCTGGCAAAGACAAGCAAGAGCTGGGTCAAATTTGCTCGGAAATTCGCAAGTATCGTCCGCCCGAGCCCTATAAGGGCAAAGGTGTTCGTTATGCCGGCGAAACTGTCCGTCGCAAGGAAGGCAAGAAGAAATAATGCCATCTTCATTAGCATTAAAGACCAAGCGCACGCTTCGCACGCGCTCCCGTCTTCGGGCTTTGGCCAACGGCCGTTTGCGGCTTTCGGTTCATCGCTCGTCCAAAAATATTTCCGCACAAATCATCGACGACTCCAAAGGGGTCACGCTGGTTTCGGCTTCGTCCTTGGAGGCTGCACTGCGTGCTGCTGAAGGTCAAAAGCTGGACGACGCAGTTGCAGTCGGTAAATTGCTGGCAGAGCGCGCCATTGAAAAGGGCGTGAAGCAAGTGGTTTTCGACCGTGGTGGTTATTTGTATCATGGGCGCGTCAAAGCGCTCGCCGACGCCGCGCGTGAAGCCGGCCTTGAGTTCTAAGGAGTAGATCTGATGGCTCGCAGGCCGGAACGTGAACAAAAGAACGAAGAGCGCGATAGCGAATTCGTAGACCGTCTCGTCGCGATTAACCGCGTCGCGAAGGTTGTGAAGGGTGGTAAGAACTTTGGTTTTGCCGCTCTGGTCGTCGTCGGTGACGAAAAGGGTCGTGCAGGGTTCGGCAAGGGCAAAGCCCGCGAAGTTCCTGAAGCAATCCGCAAGGCAACCGAAGAAGCTAAGCGCCGCATGCAGCGTATCCCGCTGCGCGAAGGCCGCACCTTGCATCACAATGCCGCTGGGCGTTGGGGTGCTGGTAAAGTGATCGTCCGCTCGGCCCCTCCAGGGACCGGCTTGATCGCTGGTGGTCCGATGCGGGCTGTGTTTGAAGTATTGGGCATTAAGGACGTGGTTTCCAAGTCCTTGGGTTCGTCCAATCCTTACAACATGGTGCGCGCAACATTTGACGCTTTGGGCGAGCAAATTTCGCCCCGTCAGGTCGCCAACAAGCGCAACTTGAAGGTCGCTGACGTTCTGGTTCGTCGTAAAGACGGTGCCAGCGGCGTCGAAGGCTCGGAGGGCTAATCGTGGCTGTTGTTGTTGTTAAACAAACGGGTTCGCCCATTCGTCGTCGCTTCGACCAGCGGGAAACCCTGGTCGGGCTTGGCCTGAACAAACTGAATCGGGTTCGTGAACTTGAAGATACTCCTGCTATCCGCGGGATGATCGCCAAGGTTGCGCATTTGGTTCAAGTCGTGGAGGAGCGCGCGTAAGCGTGCTTTAGGAACACCATGAAACTGAATGAATTGTCCGACAACGAAGGCGCAACCAAGGCCCGCATGCGGGTTGGTCGCGGTGTTGGTTCGGGTAAAGGCAAGACTTCCGGTCGCGGTGTCAAAGGTCAAAAGTCGCGTCGCGGCGTTTCGATCAATGGCTTCGAAGGCGGTCAAATGCCAATCCACATGCGCGTGCCAAAGCGTGGCTTTAACGCCCGCTGCACCAAAGACCATGCTTGGGTGAACTTGGGCCTTCTGGCCAAAGCGATCGCAGCTGGCCGTTTGGATGCTGGCAAGCCAATCGATGAAGCGGCTTTGGTTGCTTCTGGTTTGGTTCGTCGCGTTCGCGATGGCGTCCGGATCCTGAACAAGGGTGAGATCGGCGGTAAAGTTGAGCTCATCGTGACTGGCGCTTCGGCGGCTGCAATCGCAGCAATTGAAGCTGCTGGTGGCAAAATCACCCTAACCGGCAAGGCCAAAGCTGAGAAGCAAGCAGCCTGAGCCCTTGAGGTCTGATGCGCAATCCCCGATATGGGGGTTGCGCACCTCTTTTTGGCGCGCCAGGCGGATATCCGCTTAGGCGCGCTTTTCATTTTTGGAAGGCACCACGTTCCATGGCTTCAGCAGCCGAGCAACTTGCCCGTAATTTGAACTTCGCTTCGTTTGCGAAGGCCAAAGATCTGCATGCGCGGATCATTTTCACCGTTGTCGCTTTGATCTGTTACCGTCTCGGGACCTTTATCCCGATCCCGGGCATTGATATCGAAGCTTTTGCCCGCGCCTTCTCGCAAGCGCAGCAGGGCATTTTGGGCATGGCGAACATGTTCTCCGGTGGTGCGGTAGAGCGTTTGGCGGTCTTTGCCCTCAATGTGATGCCGTATATTTCGGCCTCCATCATCATCCAATTGCTCTCGTCCTTCCCAGGTCGATTGGAGCAGTTGAAGAAGGAAGGCGAATCGGGGCGCGCCCAACTCAATCAATACACGCGTTATCTGACCGTCGTATTGGCGGTCGCGCAATCTTTGACGATCGCAAACGGTCTGGCCAGCTCGCCCGGCGTTGTGATTGATCCAGGCCCCATGTTTATTGCCTCCACCGTCATCACCTTGACCGGCGGTACCTTGTTGTTGATGTGGATTGGTGAGCAGATCACCGCGCGCGGCATCGGCAATGGCGTCTCTTTGATCATTTTTGCCGGTATCGTCGCAGAAGTACCCAAGACCATCTTCCGCGCTTTGACTTTGGCGCAAGAAGGCTCGATCTCGGGCTTTGCCATTCTGGCCCTCGTGGTCATCTTGACAGTGGCCATTGTGTTGATCGTGTTTGTCGAGCGCTCGCAGCGCCGCATCGTGGTGCAATATCCCAAGCGCCAAGTCGGCAACAAAATGACGACGGGTGAGCAATCCTTCTTGCCGCTTAAAATCAATACGGCCGGCGTGATCCCACCTATCTTCGCCTCATCGCTTTTGTTGCTGCCTGCGACTGCTGCTGGCTTCTTGGCCAGCGGGCAATTGCCGGAAAATGCGCCCGACTGGCAAGTTGTCATGCAAGAGGGCATCCGCACCACGGCTGGCCTTTTGTCGCACGGGCAACCCTTGTTCATCGCGTTGTTTGGCGTGCTGATCATGTTCTTCAGCTTCTTCTACACCTCGGTTGTGTTCAACACGGAAGAGACAGCAGACAATTTGCGTAAGCAAGGTGGTTTCCTGCCCGGTATTCGCCCCGGCGCGAAGACGGCGGATTACCTTGATATGGTGATGAGCCGTTTGACCTTGATCGGTGCAGTCTATCTGGTGATTGTCTGTCTTGTCCCAGAAGCGGTCAGTGCCAACATGGGCATGCAATTTTATCTGGGTGGGACGTCATTGCTCATTGTCGTCTCGGTCACAATTGATACGGTGGCGCAAATCCAATCTCATATGCTGGCACACCAGTATGAGGGCATGATCAAAAGGTCGAAGCTAAAGGGGCGGGGACGCTAAGTCCTGAAGTCCAAGCGCGGCTCTATAGGGGGAAACTAGGATGATGAATTTGATCATGTTCGGCCCCCCCGGGGCAGGCAAGGGCACGCAGGCTAAGCGCTTGGTAGAGGGGCGGGGCTTTGTCCAACTCTCAACCGGTGACATGTTGCGCGCTGCCCGTGCATCAGGCTCTGAGCTGGGTCAGCGCGTGGCTGCCGTGATGGATTCGGGTTCCTTGGTTTCAGATGAGATCGTGATTGAACTGATCGACGATCAGATCACAAAGAACCCCGGTGTTGCTGGCTTCATCTATGACGGATTTCCCCGTACGACCGCGCAAGCTGTGGCTTTGGATGGTCTCTTAGCCTCCCGCGGTCAGCGCATCGATTTGGTGATCCGTTTGGTGGTCGATGATGAAGAGCTATTGGCCCGCATCACCAAGCGCTTTGAAGATCAGGGCCGCTCAGACGATAATCCTGAAACCTTCGTCAAGCGATTGGCTGCCTATAACACCCAAACCGCCCCGCTCTTGCCTTTCTATGGCGACCGCGGTCTGTTGCGTGAAGTTGATGGCATGGCCAGCATGGACGGCGTTGCCGCCGCGATTGATGCGGCGTTGGCGGGCTAATAGGTTCACTCAACAGCTTGGGGGGCAGACTCGTCTCGGCAAGTTGCCTCTGCGGATAACTGCAATCCCAACGATTTCAAGATCGCCAAAGTCGACTTCAGCGTCGGGTTTCCTTGCTTGCTGTAAGAACGATAAAGCTGCTCTCTGGATAGACCTGTTTCATGCGCGAGGCTGGACATGCCCTGTGCACGCGCGATGACGCCGATCGCATGGGCAATATAGGCTGCGTCTTGGGTCTTGAGCGCTTCGGTGAGGAAGACCGCTATTGCTTCGGGCGTGTTGAGGTCTTCAGCTGGATCGTAGGTGATAAGAGGGTCGCTCACTTTACTCACTCCATTGTTCAGCCATCTTTTGGGCCGCCTTTATATCGCGTTCTTGGCTCGATTTATCTCCGCCTTGAAGCAGGATAATCCAAGTATTGCCCTGTCGCAGGAAATATACGCGAATGCCTGCGCCATAATGGATGCGAAGCTCGTATATATGCGGGGCCACACGCTTCGAATCGCCTTCAAGGCCGAAGGCTAATCGGTCCAGCCTTGAGGCTAAGATTGCTTTTAGCTTCGGATCTCTCAGTCCTTCCCGCCATTTACCGAAAGTTGCGGTTTGCTTGAGCACATAATGCATGCTTGTAGTTTATAGACGACATACTTGAAGTCAAGTTGCGCTCTTTGACAGTGGCAAGACTGGCACTAGAGGGCAGTTGCCATGAAACTCATCGCGCGGGACGTAGTAAATGGCACCTAGCCGCACGTGTGTTTGCTCTCTTGGCGCGGTAATGGCGGCCGCGAAATGCGCAATGGACAATGGTAATGTTTTCAGCACGAAGCGTTGACTTACGTGTGGCATCGCATTAACAAGCGCTCTTCCGTTAAAGGACGCATGCCAACCGACCGGGACTACCGGATGGTTGGTTATGCGTCGTTTTGCGCACCTCATGGTTTGTTCCTTAAAAAACAGGCCTTAAAACAATAGATTGACCGCACGGCGCAGATCCTCCGCAAGGGGGTGGGGCTGTGAATGGAGAGACAAAGTGGCCCGGATAGCTGGCGTCAACATACCGACGAACAAGCGCGTATTGATCGCGTTGCAATATATTCATGGCGTTGGCGCTGCCAAAGCCCAAGAGATCTGTGAAAAAGTGGGAATCGCGGCTGAGCGTCGTGTGAACCAATTGACGGACGCTGAAGTCCTCCAGATCCGCGAAACCATTGACCGTGAATATGTTGTCGAAGGCGACCTGCGTCGCGAAGTTTCGATGAACGTGAAGCGCTTGATGGACCTCGGTTGCTATCGTGGTCTTCGCCATCGTCGCGGCTTGCCAGTTCGTGGCCAACGCACTCACACCAACGCTCGCACCCGTAAGGGCCCTGCTAAGCCGATCGCCGGCAAGAAGCAGGTCAAGCGCTAATTTATTTTTCCCCAACGGGCGTGAGCCCGCTGGCTTTCGTCTGGAACCGACACAATGGCAAAAGATACCACCCGCGTCCGTCGTAAAGAGCGCAAGAACATCGCAAATGCGGTGGCTCATGTGAACTCTAGCTTTAACAACACGATGATCACCATCGCAGACCCTCAGGGCAATGCGATTTCGTGGTCGTCCTCTGGCATGATGGGCTTTAAGGGCTCACGTAAGTCCACCCCTTATGCGGCTCAGGTAGCTGCAGAAGACGCAGGCCGCAAAGCGGCTGAGCACGGTGTTCGTAACCTCGAAGTCAATGTGTCCGGCCCAGGTTCTGGTCGCGAGAGCGCGCTGCGCGCCTTGCAGTCGGTTGGTTTCATCATCAGCTCGATCCGTGATGTGACCCCGATTCCGCACAACGGCTGCCGTCCACCGAAGCGCCGTCGCGTTTAATCGCGAGGCATTTGCGGGTCCGCACGGGCCCGCATTCGGTTGACTATTGACTTGGCGAACCAAGTTTCGCCCCCGACTATATAGAGGATTACATGGTGCTCGAAAAAAATTGGAAGCTGTTGATCCGCCCAGATAAGACGGTCATTGAACATGGTTTCGATCCAGCGCGTAAAGCGAAGCTGATCGCAGAGCCATTGGAGCGCGGGTTTGGGATGACTTTGGGCAATGCGCTGCGTCGCGTGCTTTTGTCGTCTTTGCGCGGTTCGGCCATCACCTCGGTGCAGATCGACGGTGTTGTCCATGAGTTCTCCTCGATTGCTGGTGTGCGTGAAGACGTGACCGACATCGTGTTGAACATCAAAGGCGTGGCTTTGGTCATGCATGCTGACGGTCCAAAGCGCATGACTTTGCGCGCGCAAGGCCCGGGCGAAGTGACTGCTGGCGAAATTCAAGCCGGTAGCGACATCGAAATTCTGAACCCAGAGCAAGTTCTGTGCACGCTGGACGACGGCGCTGAAATCCGCATGGAATTCACCGTTGAAAACGGCAAGGGCTATGTGACGGCGGATGCTAACCGTCCTGAAGATGCGCCAATCGGCTTGATCGCGGTTGACGCGCTCTATAGCCCCGTGAAGCGCGTTGCCTATAAGGTGGAAAACACCCGCGAAGGCCAAGTGCTCGACTATGATCGTCTGGTCATGGAAGTTGAAACCAATGGTGCCATGACGCCAGAAGATGCGATTGCTTATGCAGCCCGTATCATTCAGGACCAATTGGACGTCTTCATCAACTTCGAAGAAGCCAAGACCAAAAAGGTTGAAGAAACCCGCCCAGAATTGCCATTCAACCCAGCTTTGTTGAAGCGTGTGGAAGAATTGGAATTGTCGGTGCGTTCGGCAAACTGCTTGAAGAACGACAACATCATCTATATCGGCGATCTGATCCAGAAGACCGAAGCAGAAATGTTGCGCACGCCAAACTTCGGCCGCAAGTCCTTGAACGAAATCAAGGAAGTCCTCGCACAAATGGGTCTCCATTTGGGCATGGAAGCGCCAAACTGGCCCCCTGAAAACATCGACGAACTCGCTAAGAAGTTCGAAGACCAAATGTAATCAAGACGCAACGTCGCGAGACGTCGCCAGATGGAGAAATAGAAATGCGCCACGGTCACGGACACCGGAAACTGAACCGGACACATGAACACCGCACTGCCATGTTCGCCAACATGGCTGCCAGCTTGGTGAAGCACGAGCAAATCGTGACCACCTTGCCTAAGGCAAAGGAATTGCGCCCCGTTTTGGAGCGTTTGATCACTTTGGCTAAAAAGGGTGACTTGGCTTCGCGTCGTTTGGTTGCTTCGCGCATGCGCGACGAGACCCAAACCAAGAAGCTGTTTGACGTCATCGGCCCACGTTATGCCGACCGCGCTGGTGGTTATTTGCGCATCATGAAAGCGGGCTTCCGCCATGGTGACAATGCCGCCGTCGCCGTGATCGAATTTGTCGACCGCGACGTCAGCGCCAAGGGCAAAGACTCCGGCCCAGTTGCTGGCGACGAATAAGCCTTAGCGCTCTGATCGAATTAAAAGGCCGCCCTGTTTGGGGCGGCTTTTTTTTTACCCATTCTTTTGCCCATCCCACAAACCCACCCTATAAGCCCCCCTATGCCGCGCCTCATCCTGTTCAACAAACCCTATGACGTCCTCTGCCAGTTTTCGGGTGGGGAGGGGCGGCAGACTTTGGCGGATTTTGTGGAGGTGCCGCGCGTCTATCCCGCTGGCCGCCTTGACCGCGATAGTGAGGGCCTGCTGCTGTTGACCGATGATGGCAAGCTGCAGGCACGCATTGCAGACCCCCAATTCAAACTGCCCAAGACCTATTTTGTGCAGGTAGAAGGCATCCCCACCGACGAGGCGCTCGAAGCCCTTGCCAAAGGGGTAATGCTGAATGACGGGCCGACGCGGCCTGCTGAAGTCTCCCGCCTCGACGATCCGGGCCTATGGCCGCGCAATCCGCCCATCCGCGTGCGCAAGAGCATTCCCGATTGCTGGATCAGCCTGACGATCCGCGAAGGCCGCAATCGGCAGGTGCGGCGCATGACGGCAGCCATTGGCCACCCGACGCTGCGACTTGTGCGGATGAAGATTGGTGATTGGGCATTAGGCGATCTTGCCCCCGGCCTCTGGCGCGATATGCCACTGTAACATCTGCGTGGGCCTTGCCTTGTCTGACTGATTTGTCACAATTGAGCCACTTGCGGTTCATAGGAAGGGTGCCTTCATAGAAGCCATGAACAAACAGACATCCAATGGAGGCCGGGTCGGCATGTTAAAATTGATCGCTGCTTCTGCGTTGGGCGCGGGCCTCGTCACAGGTGTGCCCTTAATCGCCCAAGTCGCCACCGGCCAAAAACCAGCCCCCGCCGTCGCTCAAACAGGGTCCAGCACGCCAGCCCAGCCGCGCGTGGTGCCGGCCAGCAAGTCTGACGCCATTTCCTCCTACGCCCCAATCGTACGGCGCTCGTCCTCTGCCGTGGTCAATGTTTACGCGCGCTCGATTGAGCGGGGCCGGGTGGCGGTGGATTTCTTTGGCGGCGCTTTCCGCATGCCAGACCGCGCCAGCCAGAGCCAAGGTTCCGGCGTCGTGGTGCGCGATGATGGGATCATCGTCACCAATAATCACGTGGTCGAAGGCGCGACAGAATTGGTCGTCGTCTTAGGCGACCGGCGGGAGTTTCCGGCCAAAATCGTTCTCACCGACCCGCGCACCGACCTTGCCGTGCTGCGCATCGATACCAAGGGCGAGCGACTAACGGCGCTCCGCTTTGCCGACACCTCGAACGCGCAAGTGGGCGATCAGGTTCTGGCGATTGGCAATCCGTTTGGCGTTGGCCAAACCGTGACGGGTGGGATCATCTCTGCCCTTGCCCGCACCGACGTGGGCATTACCGACTATAGCTTTTTTATCCAGACTGATGCCTCGATCAATCCGGGCAATTCCGGCGGGGCGCTGGTGGATATGAATGGCGATTTGGTCGGCGTGAATACCGCGATTTTTTCCCGCTCGGGCACGTCAGCTGGCGTCGGCTTTGCCATTCCTGCCGAGATGGTCAAGCGCGTGGTCGATGGTGCGGTCACGGACGGCAAAGTCATTCGCGCTTGGACCGGGATTAAGGGCCAGAATGTCGACGCCGAAGTCGCCCGCTCGCTGGGCCTCAGCCGTCCGGGTGGTATTTTGGTGACGGACGTCTATCCAGGCTCTGCCGGGGCAGAAGCGGGCTTGCGGCGCGGTGATGTGGTCACCGCCTTTGCTGGCACGCCCGTGGCCGACGATTCGGGGCTAAAGTATCAAGCCGCGACCCGCAAGCCCGGCGAAGCGGTGGAGTTTACCTTCCAGCGCCAAGGTCAAGTCCGCACCAGTCGTGGCAAGCTCTCGGCCCCTCCGGGCGAGACCCAAACCCCACGTGTTTTGGCTGGTCGTCACAGCTTTGATGGCGTCAGTGTCGCCACGATCAATCCGGCTTTGGCAGAGGAGCAGGGGGTAGACCCGTTCACGCGTGGGGCGATTGTCACGGCCGTCGATGGCGCGCGGGAAGGGGCCCGCGCTGGCCTTCGCCCGGGCGATATCATCCTGCAAGTCAATGATGAGCCCATCCAAACCTCGCAAGACCTTGCAGGCCGTCTCAGTGGGGGCCAGCGAGGCAAAGTCACGATCCAACGCGGCGATAAGCAAATCACGGCGGTCCTGTTCTTGTGAGCGATCTGTTTGCGGCCTCGGGACTGGAAGCAGACCTCAATAGGCCCTTGGCCGATGTGCTGCGCCCGACAAGCCTAGCCGATATTGTCGGCCAAGATCATTTGTTGGCACCCGATGGCGCGATTGGCCGCATGGTGGCGCAAAAGCGGCTGTCGAGCATGATTTTGTGGGGCCCGCCGGGGGTAGGCAAAACAAGTCTTGCGCGCTTGCTAGCTGATGCGTCTGATCTGGCCTTCACCTCGATCTCGGCGGTGTTCTCGGGCGTCGCTGACCTACGAAAAGCGTTTGAGGCGGCAGCCCAATTGCGCCAGACCGGACGCGGGACCCTGTTATTTGTTGACGAGATCCACCGCTTTAACCGCGCCCAGCAAGATGGCTTTCTACCCTATGTCGAGGCCGGGACCGTGACTTTGGTGGGGGCGACGACCGAGAACCCGAGTTTTGAGATTAATGGCGCGCTTTTGTCGCGCGCACGGGTCTTTGTTCTGAAGCGCCTTGAGGACGAGGGCCTTGAGACCCTGCTAACCCGTGCTGAAGCCCATTATGGCCGCACGGCGCCCTTGGACGCACAGGCCCGCCAGACCTTGATGGACTTTGCCGATGGCGATGGCCGCCATTTCCTCACTCTGTTGGAAGAGGTGTTTCAAGCAGCCTTTGACCAGCCCTTTGACCGGGCAGGCCTCAGCCAATTCCTGCAACGCCGCGCACCCGCCTATGACAAGAATAAGGACGAGCATTATAATCTGATCTCGGCTTTGCATAAGTCCGTCCGCGCCAGCGACCCTGACGCGTCACTTTATTGGTTGGCGCGCATGTTACATGGCGGCGAGAACCCGCTCTTCATTGCCCGCCGATTAGTGCGCATGGCGAGCGAGGATATTGGCCTAGCTGATCCTACTGCCCTGCGCGTCACCATTGCCGCCCGCGACGCGTTTGAGTTTTTAGGTTCGCCCGAGGGGGAGTTGGCGCTCGCCCAAGCCACCTTGCATCTGGCCTGTGCGCCCAAATCCAATGCCGCCTATGTCGCCTTTAAGAAGGCGCAAGCCTTGGCCGCCCAAACAGGCTCTGAACCCCCACCCGCGCGTTTTTTGAATGCCCCTACCTCGCTGATGAAGGAACAGGGCTATGGCGCGGGCTATGTCTATGATCCCGACGCCCCGGGCGGCATATCGGGCCTTTCTGGCTTCCCTGATCGTATGGGGCCGCAAGATCTGTATCAGCCAACCGAGAATGGCGCAGAGGCACGGATTGTGGAGAAATTGGAAGGCTGGCGCGCGCTGCGGCGGGAGAAGTTGTAGGGGGGCTGAAAGGACCGTGCAGCACGAGCTGCGCATCTGTAGGCGTTCCCAAGCGCAGCTCGTGCTGCGCGGTCCACTGGCGACGCTTAAGGGGGCTTCTCCCCTAACACCACACAAAATCCCAATCTCCTGCACCTGCGAACTTCCCCCGCGAGCGCAATTGTCCTAACTGATCAGCATGACTGAGCAACATCCCTCTCCCGACGAATTGATCCATGGCCTTACCACTTTGTTGGATGTCGAAACGCTCGACACCGACCTTTATCGCGGCGCGCGCAAAGACGGGGGCCGGGGTCGGGTGTTTGGTGGGCAAGTCATTGCCCAAGCCTTGATGGCGGCGTGCAAGTCTACCGAGACAGACCGCTTGCCCCATTCGCTGCACGCCTATTTCATGCGCCCCGGCAATGAGGACTTTCCTGTCGTTTACCGCGTCGTGCGCGATTATGATGGCGGCAGTTTCTCGACCCGCCGCGTGATTGCCCAACAGCAGGGCGTGCCGATTTTGAATATGGCCGCCTCCTTCCACAAGTTGGAGCAGGGCCTTAGCCATCAAGACAAGATGCCGGATATGCCAGACCCCGAGTCATTGCCGTCGGAGATGGAGTGGCGGCAGAAGTCGATTGATTTGGTGCCCGAGAAATTCCGCCCTTTTTTCATGACGCCGCGCCCGATTGAGTTCCGCTCAATGGATGCTGCGGCTTGGCTGAAGGCCGACAAATTGCCGCCGATGCAGAATTCGTGGTTCCGCGCGGTCGCCCCGATGGGCGATGACCCGCAAATTCACCGTGCGGTGCTGGCCTATGCGACGGATATGCAGCTTCTGGGCACGTGCGCGCGACCCCATGGCTTGAGCTGGATGCGGGGCGAGTTGATGACGGCGAGCCTTGATCATGCGGTTTGGATTCACGATGATTTCCGTGCCGATGAATGGCTGCTTTATTGCACCGACAGCCCTTGGGCAGGGCGCGGGCGCGGCATGAACCGCGGTAAAATCTTCACCCGCGATGGGCGCTTGGTGGCCAGTGTCGCGCAAGAAGGCTTGATCCGGGTGATGAAAGCTAAAAGTGGCGCGTGACGCGGCCGCCCAAGCTCGGCTAAACATAGGGCATCATGCGTCCTGAAAGCCTGTTTGCCCTATTTGCACCTTTAACGACCCTGCCCGGGGTGGGGCCGAAGATTGCGCCTTTGGCAGCGAAAGCGGCTGGCGGCGAGATGGTGCGCGATCTGGCCTTTCATTTGCCGACTGGATTGGTCGACCGACGCTATCGCCCAAAGATACATGAAGCAGAGCTCGGGCGCTTATGTACGTTGGAAGTGATGGTAGAGCGCCATCAACCCGGCGGCATGGGGCGGCCCTATAAGGTTCAAGTGTCCGACGATACAGGCTTTTTGTCGCTCCTCTTCTTCAAGCCCAATGCGCGCTATTTGTCTGAGCGCTTGCCTGAAGGGGCGATACGCGTCGTCTCAGGCGAAATCAGCGAGCGCTATGGCGAGCGGCAGATGATCCATCCCTCCCGCATTCTTAATCTGGACGATCCCGATTTGGGCGTGGTGTTTGAGCCGATCTATCGCAGCGTCGCGGGCCTATCGCATCGAACCCTAGCGAAAATTTGTGCGGCCGCCGCACAAAAGGCCGAAGGCCTTGCTGAATGGGTCGATCCTGCACTGGTGGCACGCGAAAGCTGGCAAAGCTTTGGCACGGCCCTTGTGCGCGCACACGCCCCAGACGGCGAGGATGAGATCCTGCCCAGTACCCCAGCGCGTCGCAGACTGGCCTATGATGAGCTATTCGCCCGCCAGATTGCCTTGCAGCTATCGGGAGCCGCACGACGACGCACGCCAGGGCGCGCCATTGTGGGCACGGGGACCTTTACAGACGCATTGCTCGCGGCTTTGCCCTATCAGGCGACCGGAGCCCAGACGCGTGCCTTTGCCGAAATCGGGGCCGATATGGCCGCCGCCACACCGATGTTGCGCCTGCTGCAAGGCGATGTAGGGGCGGGCAAGACCTTGGTCGCGGCTTGGTCGATGGCGCGCGCGGCAGAAGCCCACATGCAATCGGCCCTGATGGCTCCGACCGAAATTCTCGCGCGCCAGCATTATGCGGGCCTAGCCCCCCTCATGGCCAAGATCGGCCTTAGGCTAGAAGTGCTGACCGGCAAGGATAAGGCCAGTCATAAGCGCATGGTGCTGGAAGGCCTCGCCAATGGGGACATCCATGCCGTGTGCGGCACGCATGCTTTGTTCCAACAAGGCGTGGTATTTCAGCAATTGGGCCTTGTCGTCGTTGATGAACAGCACCGCTTTGGCGTTGCCGACCGCAGGCGCCTGATCGACAAGGGCTTTGCGCCCCATGTGCTGGCCATGAGTGCGACGCCCATTCCCCGCACGCTGGCCATGGCCGTCTATGGCGATTTGGATGTCAGTCGCCTCGATGAAAAACCGCCAGGGCGCGCGCCGATCAAGACCATCGCCATGTCGCTCGACCGTCTTGATGAAGTGGCCGAAGCCGCCCGTCGCGCCATTGAGAAAGACGACCGCGTGTTCTGGGTCTGCCCCTTGGTGGAGGAGAGCGACAAAGTGGATGTCTCGGCGGCGAGCGAGCGCTTCCAAGATTTACAAGCCATGTTTGGCGACAGCGTGCGCCTGATCCATGGCCGCATGTCGTCCAAGGATAAGGATGAGGCGATGGAGGATTTTCGCACCGGTGCGGCGAAGATTCTGGTCGCGACGACCGTGATCGAAGTCGGCGTCGATGTGCCTGAGGCAAGCGTCATGGTGATCGAACATGCCGAACGCTTTGGCCTCGCCCAATTGCACCAGCTACGTGGGCGCGTCGGGCGGGGTGGTAAGCCCGGCCATTGCCTCTTGCTCTATGCCAATCCGTTGAGTGAAATGGGTGCCCGGCGGATCGCGAAATTGCGCGAGACAGAGGATGGCTTTGCCATCGCGGAAGAAGACTTCAAACTGCGCGGTGGGGGTGATTTGTTGGGCCTGCGCCAATCGGGCATCCCAGCCTTTAAGCTCGCCGATGCGGCGTTGCATTCCGACCTTTTGGCCATCGCCCAACGCGATGCGCGGGTTTTGGTCGAGGCTGACCCCACACTGTCCAGCCCACGCGGCCTTGCCGCCCGCTTGGCCTTGCATCTGTTCGATCAAGTCGATCCCGAGGTATTTTTGGGGACGGGGTAAGGGTAGGGCTAGAGGGCCGAAACCAATCTCTCCGCCGCGATTAAGTCGACACGCCGCGCATTGGCGATCTTTTCTTCATCCGGGTCGCGGCCCCAGCGTTCGGCCTGCCAATCTTCTTCGACGCGGATCGCGCGGAAGGCGGTTTCGCCGTCAATGTGGCGGTGGATGAGGGCGAGCGCGACGATGGCAGAGCCTGCCAAGCCATTGGCGAAGGCAAGGGCAGTTAGGCGCAGATCATCGAGCGCATGGGCGGCAGCTTCGATGCGTGCGAGCGCGTCTGCGGGTTGATCGATTGCTAAAGCCTGCGTGGTGGTGACCAGCTGAACGCCCAATTGCGCTTCTGCCCATTGCAGCAAAGGGTCCCAAGCTGCGGCCTGTGCCGCAACAAGGCTAGCCGGGGTCGTCGCGCGATAACAGACAAGATCAGTGCCCGCATATTTGACGATCTCGCCCACCATGGCGTGGCGGGTTTCGCCGGCCCGGTCCAACGCGACATTCACCAACCTTGTGACGGGCATGGCGAACGGGTCAATGGTCTCGGTTTGCGCCTCCCACTCGTCGGCTACTAAGCGGGCAGCGGCTTCTGTCGGCAGGACTAAAGGCTTCTTTGCCGGCGTCTTCGGTGTGGCCTTGTCGAGGCGCACGGCAAATCCGGTTTCGACCGGGGCAATATCAACAGTCTTGTAAAAGCGGCGGGGCAAAGTCGGGGTGGTCATGGCGGGTCACATATCGTGTTTGCCGCGGACTGACCAGCAACCAGCGACAGAGGCGGGAAATCGAGTGTGCTGGATCACAATTTCCTGAACGCACAAAGCCTTGACCCAAGCCGCCCGTTCACGCCAATGCGAGCACTTAAGGAACCTGCCATGCTTGCCAAACTTCAAAAAACCCTTGAATCCCGCCCGTTCGAGTGGGTCATTACCGTCCTCATTCTCGTCAATGCGGTGGTCTTGGGACTGGAGACGTCACCCGCCATTATGGCAAGTTGGGGGCCAATCCTGATTGGACTTGATCAGGCTTTGCTCGCGATTTTTGTGGCAGAGTTAGGGGTGAAGCTTGTTGTCTATCGGCAGAAGTTTTTCCAATCTGGTTGGAATTTATTTGATTTCACCATCATTGCCATCGCGCTGGTGCCGGCATCAGGACCGTTGAGCGTCTTGCGGGCGCTGCGGGTTTTGCGGGTGTTGCGCCTGATCACCATCATCCCAAGCTTAAAGCGTGTGGTCGGGGCGATGCTGTCGGCTTTGCCCGGCATGGGGTCCATCATCGTGCTGTTGGTATTGGTCTTCTATGTCAGCGGCGTGATGGCGACGAAATTGTTTGCGGCAACCGAGCCTGAGGCCTTTGGCGACCTTGGCCGCAGCCTCTACACCTTGTTCCAACTCATGACCTTGGACGGCTGGTCCGGCGAGATCGTCAAGCCAGTGTTGGAAAACCATCCCTATGCGATGCTCTTCTTCTTGCCCTTCATTCTGTTCAGCGCTTTTGTGGTGTTAAACCTGTTCATCGGGGTCGTGGTAGGGGCGATGCAGGATGAGGCCCAAGATGTCGTGGCCACAGCTGCCCTAACGGCCCAAGCGCGTGAAGAGGCCTTATTGAATGAAATGAGAGCCTTACGCGGTGAGGTTGAGGCGCTGCGCGACGTGATGAAGCGCCCTTAAAGGCTGAGTTCGTGGCTTTTGAGGGCTTCTTCAAGCTCGCCCATTTGATGGGTTACGCGGACAGCACCTGCGGCTAGCATTTCTTCGGTCGTGCCAAAGCCCCACGAGACGCCAATCGCGGTGGTACCTGCGGCTATGGCCATAGCCATGTCATGCTCGCTATCGCCGATTACCAAAGTCTGGTCTGGCTGTGCACCGACGACGCGCATATTTTCCAACACCATATGGGGATGGGGTTTGCCCGGGCCATCATCAGCACAGAAATGGGCTTGGAATAAATCGCCCCAAGCATGCTGCTCTAACATCGCATCCAGCCCACGACGTGATTTGCCAGTGGCGATACCCAATACCCAATTGTCTGCCAACAAGCTGCGCAATAGGGCGTCGGCCCCGTCATAAGCGGGGGAGTGGAAAGCCGGGTCTTGCCGCATCTCGAAAAAGGCGGTGCGATAGCTTTCGAGAATGCGATGGCGCAGCGCCTCATCGGCTTGTGGTGCCAGCTGTTCGAGGCCGACAGCTAAAGACAGCCCAATCACCCGCCGTGTCCGCTCAAACCCCGGTGGCGGCAGGCCTGCGCCGATAAAGGCCTTGTCCATGCAGGCCGTGATGATGGCACGGCTGTCCACCAAGGTGCCATCAATATCAAAGACCGCGAAGCGAAAGGTCACGCATCAACCCGGAAATGTTCAAACGGATCGCGGCCTTCAAACTGCTGGAAGCCCAATGCATCAAACGCCTTTAGCATATGCGGTGGCAGGTCTGCCGTGACGCTCAAAATCCCGCCCTTTGGGTGTGGGATACGGATGGCGCGGGCATGCAGATGCAATTGCTCACTCAAGCCACCAATCGGCTCTCGGTCACACACATATTTCGGGTCGCCCGCAATGGCATAGCCCATTTCGGCCATGTGAAAGCGCAATTGGTGGGTACGGCCGGTGATGGGCTTCAGCGCCACCCAAGACGCTTTGGTCCCTGCGTTCGAGATGACGTGATAATCGGTGATGGCAAACACGGCATTGGGCTCGCCATGGGCTGCGCGGCGCATCAATTCATTATCCGGGTTCTTGGCACTGCCGGCCTTGATCATCCAGCCGCGCACTTCGCCCGAAAGCGGGTGCGGCGTGCCCAGGCAGATGGCCCAATAGACTTTGGTGGTTTTGCGCCCCGCGAAGGCCTTGGACAATTTGGCAGTAGCGGCAGGATTGCGGCCAAAGATCAAAACACCGGAGGTGTCTTTGTCCAAGCGGTGGCACAGTTTCGGTTTGCCGTGTTCATCCACGGCAAAAATCTCCATCATCTTGTCGAGATGCTTAGTCATGCCCGTACCGCCTTGCACGGCAATGCCGGGAGGCTTGTTGAGGACGATCACGTCTTCGTCCTCATGGATGACCATATCGCGCAGCCAACGCTCATCCTCAGGGCTGAGGCGCACGCGGACAACGCCGTCGTCCTTCTTTTCTGGAATGACGATTTCTTGTGGCGCAGTGACTTCCGCGCCGGGGCTGAGGCGGTCGCCAGCCTTCTTGGCGCGCACACCGTCGATGCGGATTTGACCCTTGCGGATCATTTGTTCGATCCGCCCTTGGGTTAGGGTGGTGAACTTGCGGCGCAGGAACCGATCGAGGCGAACTTCGCCGTCGGTTTCGCGAACGGGGAGGGTAATGGGAGAAGACATGGCGCTCTCTTACCCGTTAAGCCGCCCAAGTGCCATGCCTGCAAACAGGGCCGCAATCGAGACCACAACAGAGGTGAGGCCATAAAGGCCCGCTTGGCCCCATTGACCTGTCTCAATCATGCGGGCGCTTTCCAGTGAGAAGGCAGAAAAAGTCGTGAAGCCGCCTAATATCCCAGTGGCCAAAAACAGCCGCCAATTTTCGGCCCCCGCCTGCATGGCCCCACCGCGCAGCAACGAAGCCATCACAAGGCCCATGGCGAAACTGCCCAGAATATTGACGCCTAAGGTGCCCCACGGCCAAGCATTACCCAGCCAGCGCGCAGCAGCGAGCCCAAAGACCCAGCGCGCAACTGCACCCAGACCACCACCTAAAAATACCAGAATTGCTTGCATCATGCCGCTATATGGCGGTGGTGCGGGCTAAAAAACAAGCGCTGGATTATTGTTTGGGGATGCCGGGACCATCATCGCGGGGCAGACACGATAGGCCAAATTGCGCCTGCGGGGTGCCGGGCTTACACAGAGGCAAAGGATTGGTGCCAAGGGGATAGCGGCCAGATGCCGCATCCTTTGGCACGGCTACCGGGATTGGCTTTTGCTCACGTGGGTTCCGGCCGTCAATCGGGTCCCAGTCTGGGCATTTGCCATCGCGCTGGCGATTGATCTGCGCACATTCGCCGGTGCGGGCCATTTTGGACAGCAAATTGCCGCCAACGCCTGTCGGAAACTCTGTTTTGACGCCAGCCCCACCGGGTCTGCGCGGCAGGATTCCCGTGGGCGCGCCAGATCCAGCGGCGGTCTGCCCACCATTTGAGCCGCCACCGCTTGCGGTCGGGGCTGCGCCACCGCCGGCAAAGGAGCCGCCAAGCGAGGTCACGCCACCGGACGTTCCAGCACCCGCTTGGGCATTGGCCTGTGAAGCGGCACCACCGCCATTGGCACCCCCAGCGGCGGCTGCATTGCCGCCGCTAGCGTCTGCAACCGCTTGTTCATCTGGGACCCGCAAGTCCGAGGCCTTGATTTGAGGGACTTG
Organism: Aquidulcibacter sp.; assembly: GCF_049239865.1. Lineage (NCBI taxonomy): Bacteria > Pseudomonadati > Pseudomonadota > Alphaproteobacteria > Caulobacterales > Caulobacteraceae > Aquidulcibacter > Aquidulcibacter sp. Next base: position 9,493 of record NZ_JBMLTR010000007.1, on the reverse strand, counting down.
CACTTTGGGCAGTGCGATCTGCGACTTGGGCAAGGCGAGCGGCGCGGCCTGCGTTGGTGTCGCCGTGATCGGACGGTTAGGTAAGGTACGCAGATTTGGGGCTGCGGCCGGGGCTAAGGTCGGCAGAGCACCCGGTTGATACGGGGCGGGCTGTTCTTCTTCTACCACTGCGTCGGGCACGCGCAGATTTTGCGGCGCTTGGACGCTGGGAGCGGTCACGCTTTTCAATCTTTGCCCTTTGAGTTGCAGCGCTTCGGGCGTCGGCTGGTTCAAAATAGGGGCTGCTGGACGCAAGGTGACCGGCTTTGGAAGCGGCGCGGCAATTGGCTTGAAAGGAATAGGTGCCACTTCTTCCACGGGCGCAGGCGCAACTTCAGACTTAGGATTATTGGCCTGAGCCAGCACGGGCGGTGCTTTGGGCACTTCTGGTGCCACTTGCTTGGTCGGGGCAGGGGGCAGAGGCACGGGTGGTGCCACCGTCGTCTCTGCCGGTGGTGGTGGCGATTGTGTAGCCTCTAACGGTGGCTCGACACTTTGGTCAGCTGGCTCTGACATTGGAACCGCGGGTGCTGGGGTCGGCTGAACTGGGACCGGGGCCTGTTGCGCCGGATCAGAGGCCTGCGGCAGAGTCACAATCTCAACATTGTCGAGAAAATTCGATTCGAGGAGCGGCCCTGTGGAGGTTAGCAGCAAGGCTGACAGGATGAGGTGGACGGTACCAACGGTCGCAATGGTCCAGAAATGGGGACGCGAATGCCCCAAATCTGAAATCACAATTGGCCCGAGATCCTTGGTACGCAAGCTGTTCCCTCGCTTCAGCTTCCCATCGATCCCCTGCACTGGTGGCAAAGGGCGATGGTTCTGCATTAACGCTGTTTAGGGCCAAATCGTTCACGTATCATGAGCAAAATCGCCCCTCTAAGGCGTCATCTTGCCCCATACGAGTAAAACGGGACCGATTAAAGGCAAAAGCCGCAGTGTTTTGGCCGCAATGCTGCAAAGTCAGTCTGTATAAAAGGACGTTGATCTTGACCAAATCGGCCAGACTGCCTAGCCCAGCTTTACTGCGGGCAGGGGGAAAAGATGCGTGTATTGCTGGTAGGCTCTGGTGGACGGGAACATGCCCTCGCGCTGGCCTTGAATAACAGCCCGTCGGTGACGTTTTTGCTGGTCGCCCCCGGCAATCCCGGCATTGCGGCGATCACGCGCATCGCGCCGGTTAGCGCCGAAGACGTTCCTGCGCTTGTGAACTTGGCCGTTTCAGAACGAATAGATCTGGTCGTCGTCGGGCCAGAGATTGCCTTGGCCGCAGGGCTTGCCGACGCTTTGGCCCAAAAGAATATTGCCTGCTTTGGACCGACGAAAGCAGCAGCACAATTAGAGAGCTCAAAAGCTTTCACCAAAACCTTATGCGAGGCCAAAGGCATTCCCACTGCAGCGTTTGCGACGTTCGATTCAGCTGAAGAAGCCATAGCCTATCTGGGCACCATCCAAGCGCCCTATGTCATTAAGGCTGACGGCTTGGCTGCGGGCAAAGGCGTGGTGATTGCGCCCAATTTTCAGACCGCCAAAGAAGCAATCCACGAGATGGTCGACGGCCGGTTTGGTAGTGCGGGTGCTCGATTGGTCATTGAAGAATTCATGACAGGCGAGGAGGTGTCCTTCTTTGCCTTGTGTGATGGAAAGCAGGCCACCTATCTGGGGTCAGCCCAAGATCATAAACGCGCGTTTGATGGTGAGCGCGGACCCAATACGGGTGGCATGGGGGCCTATTCGCCGACAAGCCACGCCACAGCAGAGTTCGTGCGGGACATCATGGCGCGCTTCATTGAACCAACCTTGGCTGCGATGGAGAAATTGGGCATGCCGTTTTGCGGCGTCCTTTATGCTGGCCTCATGTTGACGCCCACAGGGCCAAAGCTTGTTGAGTATAATGCCCGATTTGGCGACCCGGAGTGTCAAGTGCTGATGGCCCGCTTTGAGGGTGATTTAGCGCGCCTCCTCATGGCCTGCGCGCAAGGCAGGCTTGGTGCCGCGCCCCAGTTCCGCTTGTCCGATCAAACGGCGGCCTTGGTGGTGATGGCCGCGCAAGGCTATCCCGATGACCCGATCAAGGGCTCTGAAATCCGGGGTGAGGTCGGCGCACAGGCGATCCCGCGAGGTGTTTTGCTGCATGCGGGAACGCGGCGCGATGAAGACGGCAAGCTGCGGGCGGCCGGTGGCCGCGTCCTCAATGCCATTGGCCTTGGACCTGATTTACAAGCCGCGGTCGATACCGCCTATCAAGTCGTTGATGCGATTGATTGGCCGATGGGTTTCCACCGTCGCGACATCGGCTGGCGCGAGCTTCACCGAGGCGGATGAAGGCGTCAACTTAGGCAGTCTGTTGTGGCGGCTGGAAAAAAGCCTTCCCCTGCGCGGCAAGCAGGTTAAAGTTCACAAGAACAACAATAATCATCATACAGGGAGCCATCATGATGAGCGATGCTGAAGCAGACATTTTCAGTGGCACCAAGCCTGTCGATCCGCGCTATAAGTTGGACGAAGTAGCGCTCAACGCTTGGATGGAAGCCCATGTTGAAGGCTTTGCTGGCCCGATGGAAATCCGCCAATTCAAGGGCGGTCAGTCGAATCCGACCTATCAGATCATCACGCCGTCGCAGAATTACGTGCTGCGCCGCAAGCCGCCTGGCAAGTTGTTGCCTTCGGCCCATGCTGTGGACCGCGAATTCCGCGTGATTTCTGCGCTCTACCCAACAGGCTTTCCTGTCGCCAAGCCATTTGGGCTGTGTATGGACGAAAGCGTGATTGGCACCATATTTTACATCATGGACTCGGTCGACGGCCGCATCTTGTGGGACGGCTCTTTGCCTGACAGTACACCAGCCGAGCGCACCGCCATCTATGAGGCCAAGATCGCAACTTTGGCAGCCTTGCATGCCACGGACTATAAAGCGGTGGGGCTGGAAGATTTTGGTAAGGCCGGTTCTTACTTTGCCCGCCAAATCAGCCGTTGGACCAAGCAATATCAGCTCTCGGAAACCATCAAAATCCCGGAAATGGACCGCTTGATTGAATGGCTGCCGACCAGCGTGCCAGAGGGCGAGACGACCAGCATCGTGCATGGCGATTTCCGCCTTGATAACATGATCCTGCATCCGACAGAGTCGCGTGTTTTGGCCGTGTTGGATTGGGAGCTCTCGACTTTGGGCGATCCCTTGGGTGACTTCACCTATCATTTGATGAATTGGGTGATGCCGTCGGGCCAACGCTCGGGGCTTGCTGGGCTAGATTTGGAGGCGCTGGGTATTCCGTCAATGGAGCGCTATATTGAGCTTTATTGCCAAGGGACTGGCCGCAAAAGCATTGAGAATATCGATTGGTACTTTGCCTATAACATGTTCCGCTTGGCCGGGATTATTCAAGGCATCGTGGGGCGGGTTCGCGATGGCACGGCGGCAAGTGCGCACGCCCAAGATAATGCTGACCGTGTGCGGCCTTTGGCGCTGGCTGCCTATGGGTTTGCCTTGAAGGCTGGCATGACGCCTTAAGTGAATTCTATCTGGTTTGAACTATGTTGCACCTGACTGCCAAGAAGTACAAGTTTTCGTAATCGAGTTAAACCTTACTTCATGGAATGGGTCCTAGAAATTCGCCCAATGTAATTTGGGTGTGTGATGTCGTCTGTTCGGAAACTGACTGAATCAAGTGCGCAGGACTTTGCGAATAAGCGCATTTTGCTTGTCGATGACCATACGCATGTTCGCACTATTTTCACGAGCATTCTTAATGGTCTGGGTATGTTTCGCTTGTCGACGGCAGACCGCGCTGACCGCGCACTTTCGACGCTGCAAGCTGAGCCGATTGATTTGGTCATCACAGATTTCAACATGCCGGGCCTTTCAGGAATCGGCTTGGCGCAACGCATTCGCCAAGAAATCCGGTCCAAGAATCCGCGCTTTAATCCGTCCATCCCCATCATTATGATTACCAGCTTTGGCACCAAGAAATGTCTCATCGCCGCGCGCGATGCTGGGGTAGATGAGTTTTTGGCAAAGCCCTTCACCACGTTGGGTGTCGCAGAACGTATTGATTCTGCAGTCAATATGCAGAGACCCTTCATTGTGTCGGACAATTATATTGGTCCGTGTCGCCGTCGCAAGGTCGATCCAATCTTGTCTGGCCTGAAGCGGCGTGAGGCAGATCGCATTGCCGTCATGAACGAGTTCGACCTTGAGCGAAACCTGATGCAGGGCGACGCTCAAGTCTTGATCGATATCGCGGGCTATGAGGCGATTGAAGAAACCTCGACCGAGGCCATTACCCGAATTGGTGAGATCACTGCCGCCCGCGCCCACAAAATCCGCGATGGCTTGCTGGAGCGCGCGGCCATGTCCTTGCTCAAATATGTCGCGCTCGCCGCCGCACAAGACAATCTTGAGGCAGATATGGTCGAGATGCATGGCTATGCGGTAAAACAATTGCTGGATTTGGCGGGCAAGGACCTCAATCTATCCAACCAAGTGGTGGATTCTTTAGAGCGCGCGGTAGCCAAGCGTACGCGTGTGCGCGATGTTGCCTAATTTGCTGAGCTATTAGAGCCACGCTATCGGGCAAATCAGTTTCAGAATTTGGCATTGCCGCAAAATGGGCTAGAGCTTGTCGGTATGACACTCAGCATTTTAACCCGTCAGGCCAAAGGGCCTGTCATACTTCATGATCCGACCGCAGCCGACCTTGCTGGTTCTGACGTCCTTTGGATCGACTTATTGGATCCCTCCCGCGCTGAAGAGCAATTAGTCGAGCAAGCGTTCGGCATTGATGCGCCCTCCGAGACAGAGCGGGCGGCCTTGGAAGAATCAGCGCGCTTCTATTTGGAAAACGATGTGATGGTTCTGCACGGAACTGTCGTGGCGCGCGCCAAGCCTGAAGCCGAAGCCGATGTGCCATCGAAGCTCCCTCCCATTGCCCATAAGCGCGAGATCGTCAGCTTCTTTCTGACCAAGACCGCGCTGATCACGGTTCGCACCTGCCCACTTCGCGCCTTTGAGGCCAATGAAGGGCGCGCCTCGGCTGATTTGGCTGAGGTTGAGACGGGGCCAGACGTGTTGCTCGCCTTGATTGAGAGCTTGGTTGAGCGCGTGGCAGACTTCTTGAGTGCGAGCGCCCAAGAATTGGAAGACTTGAATTTGCGTGTCCTCGTCAGCCGCCGCACCATCCGCTTGGAAACCATCTTGAAGCGCTTGGGCCAATTGGGGGCTGGGGCCAGCCAGTCGCGCGATTCCTTGTCGAGCCTTTCGCGCTTGGCGCGCTTTGTGTTGGCGCATGGTTCGGCTTGGTCTGTTCCCAAAGAGCGCCTGAGCCTCTTGGCGACCGATATTGAAACGCTGCAGCGTCAGGCCGAAGCCTTGACCAATGATTTGACCTTCTTCTTGGATGCCACCTTAGGCCTTGTTAGCGCGCGCCAGAACGAGACCTTGAAGGCCATGGCGGTTGTGACCCTGTTGTTCGCGCCGCCCACCTTGTTGGCGTCTGCCTTCGGCATGAATTTTGAGCATATGACCATCTTTGCGGACCCACTGGGCCCCTATTGGGCCGCAGGTCTGATGGTGGCATCCTCAGTGGTGATTTTCTCGATTGCTCGGCTGGGCAAGTGGCTCTGATTGGCAGAGCAAGCGGCACCTAAAGCCAGCTGGGCACTTCCGATTCAAGGCCTGCCAATTCATAGAGGTCTGACCATGTGTAGCCTACGACCGGGATTTGCCAGCCCTGCATGGAATCGCGCTTATCACCAGCCATTTCACCGCCGATGGACTCATAAAAAGCCCGCGCTTTTTCATTGCCTTTCACGACCCAAAGCCCACCACTGAACAGACCGCGCATCAAAAGCCAGCGCGAACACGCCAACATCAGAGCCCGACCCAGTCCACGGCCTTGGTGAGAAGCCTTCACATAGATTTGGTGAATTTCGCCATCGCCCAGGATTTCGGCGGCCTGCCCCGCTGCTGCGCCGCAGGTTGCATAACCCAACGCCTTGCCGTCTTCGGTTTCGGCCACGAAAATTCCGTGGTCTAAATCGCCATCTTGGCGGATGAGTTCTGCCCGCCACGTGCGATATAGCCTTGGCAAAGCCAAGCCATCTAAGACCGGGGTAGGCAGCAAGCCAGAATAGGTTTCACGCCATGTCGTTTGCTGTAATTCAGCAATTGCTGGGGCATCACTTTGTTCGGCGCGGCGGATCATTAAGCTCATAGAAGCAAGGTGGCGGAAATCTGAAAAAGCGCAAGCCTCGCTTCTGCAATCGTGCCATGCTCGCCGCTGCGTTGGGTGTAACCATCCTATAGGTGGTCGCGTAGTGCTTGGGGGAGGGGCGATTTTGACACCAGACGAAACCCAATTGCACGCTTGGATGCTGGGCGCTCAAGCCGGCAACCCCGTCGCGACGCGCTGCTTGCTGGATGGACTGGCACCACGACTGCGGGCCTTCTTTCGCAATAAAGGCGCAAGACCAGAAGATGCCGAAGACTTGGTACAAGAGACCTTGATCGCCATCTATACCAAGCGCGCGATGTTTGATCCGGCGCAGAAACTTCTGGCCTGGACTTATGCAATCGCCCGCTATCGCATGATTGACCGGTGGCGGCGTACGGGTAAGCGCGGACTTGATCTGCCGATTGAGGACTTCGAACACGCCTTATCGGCCGAAGAAACCGAAGCGGGCGACCCCACACGCGATATCGCCCGTTTGCTTGGCGATCTGCCTCCCAAACAACGAACGGCAATTGAGTTGGTGAAACTGAAGGAATTGAGCATCGCTGAAGCCTCTGCCCAGACGGGTTGGAGTGCCTCTGACATAAAAATATCCATCCATCGCGGCCTCAAGACTCTCATGCGTCTTGTGGGCACTTCAGCGACAGGAGACCTATCATGAAGACGGATGAATTGATTGAAGCCTTAGCGCGAACACCGGAGACGGCACAGCCAAGCCGTCTATACCGCCGCGTGGCCTTGGCCCTGATTATTGGCCTGGTGCTGGGTTTGGTGATGATCCGATTATTCATGGGCTTCCGCCCAGATATTGGGGTCACTGCGCCGATGGTTGCTATGAAGGCGGGCTTCTCCGCTCTGATCGCGACATTTGCAGGCGGGCTGGCGATGCGCCTTGCCAAACCAATTGGCGGGGCCACAGGCACCATCCGGCGTCTGATGATGCCGCTGATTCTGGTGGTTTTATCTGCGGTAGCGATTGGCCTCATCACCTTGATGGCAACAGAGCCGGGGCATCGGTTTGCAGCATTTACGGGCGGTGGCTTTCCCTGGTGTATCATCTTGATCCCCATCTGCGGCTTGCCAACGGCTATGCTGCTCGTCTGGGCAATGCGAGAGGCTGCACCCACGCGATTGGCCTTGGCGGGGGCCGCGATTGGGGCATTGTCTGGTGGGGTAGGGGCGATGATTTATGCCATGTTCTGCTCGGTCGACTCCGTCAGTTTTGTCACCATTTGGTATGTCGCGGGCATAGGGCTGGCCTCGGCACTGGGTGCGTTGGCCGGCGCACGTTTGTTGCGTTGGTAAGGGCCGATCGCGCTAAGGCGTGATCAAGCGCGCCTGAATGGCTTCGGCTATCGCCATCGCATCGCGAATGGGTTCGTATGACCAAGATGTCAGGCTGCCATTAAACCAGCGCGCTGCGCCCCTCTCGATAAAGGCTGTGTGCAAGCGGTCGAATTTGGCATCCCCGCCTTCCAACTTAATCAGATGCATGGGGATGCCAAAGAACGCGACATCGGTCATCATATTCGTCGAATCCTCGGTCACCAAGGCCGCCTCAGCTTGTGCCAACCAAGCCAAATAGGGATTGGGCCCATCGCGCGCTTCATTGGCAAAGAAGTCTGCGCCCGATGTGAAGGCAAAGGCGCGGAACAAATCTTCAGCCGGTTTTGGGGTCCGCCGCGAGGTGGTGATCATCAAATGCACATCTTGATGGGCCAGCCTTTGCAGCTCGGCCACGATGGCGTGGGCACGCGCGAGGCTGAGTTGATGGCGTTTAGACGTGCCGCCCAAAATCACCATCACCTTCCGCTTGCCGAGGTGGCGTGGCTCTGGGATCTGGGCGAGGGCGGTGTCAATTTGCTTCTGGGTATACCACACGGGCGCGCCAAGGGTGGTTATCACATTGTCGCCCCGTACCCCATCATGCTGGGGAGGGGCGACCAAATCAAAGCGTTTGGGGCTTATGCGTGGGTCTTGCAATTGTACCACAAGGCTTTGACCCGCGCTCCACTTCCGCATGCGCATGGAATAGGGGATGGAACGCCTGCCATTGGCAATCCAGACATCGGGCCAAGGGGCTTGTAAGCGTGCGGCCTGTTCAATGGGCAGGGCGGCCTTTGGCATCAGCCACAAGCTGGGTGGTAGGGAGACTTGAAATCCGGTCGGTTGCAGACGAAGAAGTTTGATCCTGGTGGGGACGCGCTCGCTCAAAGCATGGGCGATAGCTAAGGTCTGGCGTTCAATTCCGGTTCGCCCATCGGAGACACACCAGACCGAGACTTCATGACCTTCCATGCTTTCTCTCTCCGAAATTGCGCCATGTACGCAGACTACCGCAAGGCAACCCCTAGGCTACTCAAGCGTACTAAAGCCGATTCGTCAGCGTACGTTCCATATGTTTCCCAGCATAAAGCGAAAACAATTGAGTTAGTCGGTCGCGTGGAGCCTCTTCAAAGATGCGAAAGCCAGGGTTTTGGGCGGCTGCCAACATCTCCTGATCACCACGTGTATCGCCATAGGCCGCCACCAGCGGCGCGGTGCCAAACGCGGCTCGGATGGCGGCAAGCTTGCCCGGCCCCCAGCAATTGTCGCCTAACAACCTTCCCGTCAGCCGCCCATTGACGATCTCAATCTCGGTCGCCAACACATGCTCAACGTGGAGGTCCTCTGCCCAGACCGCCAAATAATCGCGCAGTGAGGCTGAAACCAGCGCCACTTCATCGCGCACCCCCACATGGGCTCGCAGGCGCACAAGCGCATCTGGCCGCGCAATGATGGGGTAAATCATCTGCGCAAACGCGCGGCATCTCGCCAAATAATCCGCAGCCGACATGCCCGCCAGAAACACAGTCAGCGTCTTCTCTTTCACCGCGCTGCGCGGCACTGCGCCGACACGATAGGCAATAAAGATCGGGATCAGCTGCACCATTTTGAGCACAAAGCCAAAGCGGCCGGCAACAAAGCGCAAGAACAACAGATAAGAATCCGCCCAAGTCAGCGTGCCATCGACATCAAAGGCTGCGATAGGGCGCGCCGCTTTCTGATTAGCAGGGGCTGTTTCTGGCTCAGTCATGGTCTGTCCTTTAGGCAGATTTCTACCCATCCTGCCAGTCAACTCACACAGCTTTCGGAGAAAGCACACAGAAGCTGCAGGGCCGCCTGCAAACCACGTCTTGCCAGAGCCGCTTTTGGCCCTTAAACACCGCGCCCTTGACCAACT
>NZ_JBMLTR010000006.1:0-22247 GCF_049239865.1 Aquidulcibacter sp. | reverse complement strand
GGATGGAGCCATCGATCGAGGTTTTCACAATCGCCGTCACCGCATCAATATGCTCGGCCTTCAGTTTTGGGCCAAGTTCGGTTTGTAAGCAGCCACAAAAGCTCTCTGACTGGCCGGCCAGCTGACACACGAGCTTGGTATCGAGGACCTCGCCGACTGCTTTGGCAGCATCGCCCGCAACACTAACGGCAGAGCTTTTGAGCTCTTTCACCGTCGCGGCGGCTTCATTGGGGGCTTGGCCACAGGCACTAAGGGCGAGGGCGGCGGTGAGCAGAAGGGCGGGGATAAGTTTCATGCCCGCTGTGTGCCCTGATCCGCTATCACAAGAAACCCACAAGGCTGTGACTTAATCTGGGATGGTCGGCCACTAGGGCCTGCGCTGACCTATTCAGTCAGGCGCAGGGATTCTTCGAGCGTCTTCGCCAACTGCCGGAAGGCAGCGCGAACTTCGTCTGGATTGTCAGCATGGAAATAATAACCAGCCGAAGCACAAGCTTGGAGAGCTGGGGTGATTTGGTCATAAACCGGCTTCACCCAATAGTCGAAAGCTCCATCGCCATCCAGTCGGACATATTTCAACTGCACAACGCCAACTCGGAAACCGCGCGCTTTCAATTCTTGGCAGGCGGTTGACCCGACAGGTCCTGGCGTAATGGCGTTCCAGTCAAACTGCATACCATCGGTCACGATGATGATGAATTTCTCAGGCTTGGCTTGTGAGCCATCGCCAGCACCTGAGGACAGGGTGTTTTTGCCAGTCTGTAATGCCGGGGTGAGGCGAGATGAGCTCCAGCCCGGTTTCAGTTGGAACGTGCCAACAAAATCGCGCGCCTTTTGCATGTCAGACGTAAAAGAAAGCTGCCGCTCCCAACTCGCCGCCATGCGCGCTACGCCATATCGTGCTCGCAATCCGCGTGGATAGGCATCGTATAACTCATCAATCAGGATTTGAACGCTCTCCTTCATGATGTCATGGCGCAGCTTGACGCCATTGGCATGGGCGCGCTGTTCTGACGTTGAATAAAGGTTGCTTTCCTTCAACTTGGTTTCGATATGGCAGGCGAAGGCGCAATTTTTGTGTTCTGGGTCGTTCTTTGACAAGAGACGCAACTTGTCGCGCCCAGCTTCATCTGCCGCTACCCCCATGGAGGCTGAGCCGTCGAGCCACAGATCCACGTCGACATAACGGTAATCGGCTTTGCGCGCCCGTGCTGTACCCGTAATCGGGGTATAAGCGCCGCCGATCAGCCCCGGGGCCATCGAGGCTTGATTGGCTGTATAGCTAATCAGGGCGCTCCGCACCCGTCCCGTTTCGGTTGTGACGTTAAAGCTCGCGACTGCTGCACGCTCGTTTGAATTCAAATTGGCCAGAAACGTCTTTTCGGCCACTTCTGCCATTTTCGCGTCTTCGGTCGTCGGCGCAATCGCTGCCAAAGCGGCGGTATCGGCGGCGGATTGATATTTGGCTTTGCCGCTGGAGATCATGGCGAGTTGAATTGAGCCTACGCCCACAAGCAAAAGAGCGGTGGCAGATAATGCAAAACTCAGCGCAATGGTGCCGCGCTCGGTCTTGAGCCGCGTCCCCCACATCATCAGTTTTTGCCGAAGCAGCCCTAACGGACGCATAATTTTAACCCTAACTCGTAACCACACGACCCGGGTTAGGGGCATTTTCTGAATTTTTTGGAAGTATGACTGGTTAATCGAGTGATAAAGCAATAGGTCAATTTAAATTACTTGCAAGTATTTGCGAAATAAATCCAAGTAATTATGTAGGCAAAATTTCTAACTACTGATTGAGTGTGCTTTGAATTGTTCCTGTTTTCAGTGCCTTAAGCCGAACCGTCCGCTCAACCGCAATAGGGTTACCAATCGTTAGAAAAATCTGGGTTGTAACTGACTGTTTCCATTAACTATAGCGCCAAAAAAGTCGCTTTTACTGCATTATCTTCAACAGATTTCAGGGGCGGCCAGTGGGAAAGTCCATCGTTTTCTGAAAGACAGCCTTCATGCAAAACCTAACTTCACGACTTCAAAACCGACTGACTTCGCAACCGTGGAAGCCAGCTCTCGGTGCTGGCATTGCCATTGCATTGATTGCAAGTCTGAAACATGTAGGCTTCTTTCCATACCTTATCGCACCCTTGGGCGCGTCCGCGACCTTAGTATGGATGGTGCCTAAAAGCCCGCTCGCACGGGCACGCGCTGTTATTGGTGGCAGTTTGATCTCGGCCGCCATCGGGTTGGGAGTCTTGGGGGTGTTGGGCGCAACCCCTTGGGCGATCGGACTAGCCGTGGGCCTTGCCATCTTTGCGATGGTGCTTTTCGATGTTCTGCATGCGCCAGCAGGGGCATTGCCTTTGGTAATAGGGATCAGCCACCCAGAGCCTGTGGCCTTTCTGGCGACCTTAGCGGCATCAACCATTATCTTGGTTGTTCTGGGGCAACTTTATCTCTGGCTGACAGAACCAAAAGCTCGGTTAAAGCCAGACATTTGATGCGCCTGCGACGGAATGCAATGCCTTCGTCGTTTCAGCAAATATGAACCAGATGCTTCTTTCCCGCCGTACTGCCCTGATCGGCCTATCCGCTGTGACGGCAGTTCCTGCCTTTGCTCAAACGCGCTTTGAGGCAGCAAGAGCCTATTCGACCGCACGACGTGGGATCTCCTTCCTCGTGATGCAGCGCGGGCAGGTCCTGTTTGAAGATTACCAAGGCCAAGGCAAGCGCTTCAAAGGCTGGGAATTGGCCAGCGGCACCAAGAGTTTTTCAGGCGTCATGGCCGCGGCCTTGGTGCAAGATGGCCTGTTGAAGCTTGATGAATATTGCGCAGACACGCTGCGGGAGTTTTGGTCGGATCGGTACCGGTCTGCCATTCGTGTGACCGACTTGCTGCACTTGGTTAGCGGCATTGATGGCAAAGGTGGTCGCAATTTTGGCAATGTTCCAACCTATGCAGAGGCCGTCACCGCAACGTCAAACAAGGGCACTGGCACCCAGTTTTCATACGGCCCGGTGCCCTTCCAAATCTTTGGAGAATTGGTTCGGCGCAAACTAATTGCTGCCAAGACAGGTGATGCAGACCCTCTGGCTTATTTGACCCGTCGACTGCTGGACCCTCTCGGGATCCGACCCATCCGATGGCAGCGGGGCAGTGATGGTATGCCGCACTTACCCTCTGGGGCGGCGATCACCGCCCGCGACTGGGCGAAGTTTGGCCAATTTGTTTTGGCCGGCGGTGTGCATCAAGGAAAGGCTTTGGTCGACCCTGTCGCGCTGCGGGCCAATTTTGAAGCCAGCAAGGCCAATCCCGGCTATGGTTTGACGTGGTGGATGCCGCGTCCGGGCATGATTGGGCCGGGGCCCCGGTCTGGCGTGGCCAGTGAAGCGGTATCGCTTTCCGGTCTTGGCAAGCTTTATATGGCAGCGGGGGCTGGCAATCAGCGCCTCTATTTGTTGCCGGATCAGGACATGGTCATTGTTCGCCAAGCAGACGGCATTCTCGAGGGCCTGCGCCGTGGCGCTGGCGATTGGTCTGACCAGACGTTCTTAAGCCTTTTGCTAGGCGCTTAAGCCTGACCACGGCCCCGGGCTTGGACCGCTTCACGATTGGCGGCGACCTTATCGGGCGTGACTTGGTTATTGCGCTCGGTCGAAAAGGCGGTTTCATGCTGCAGGCCAGCGCCAAAAGTCATGGCGAAACCATCATTGATCAGCTTCTTGTATTCTTGCTGGGCGTGGGCGGGCATGGTCGCCATATCGGCGGCGAGCTTCATTGCGCTGGGCATCAAGTCTTCTGGACTGACAACCCGATTGACCAAGCCCCAACGCTCCGCAGTTTCAGCATCTAGGAAGTTGCCCGTGAGAGAGAGTTCTTTTGCGCGATAAATCCCGATCAAGCGCGACAGTTTTTGCGATAAGCCCCAGCCAGGCATAATGCCGACTCGTCCATGTGTGTCGGCAAAGCGCGCGCCAGTTGAAGCGATCAAGACATCGCAGGCCAAGGCAACTTCAAAGCCACCCGTAATGGCCACCCCATTGATTGCACCAATAACGGGCTTGGCGCTGGTCTCAATCGCGCGAACAGGATTGGCTTCTGGCTTTTCAGCGGTGGCATCGCCCATGGCGAGTGGGTCGGTCGATAATTCTTTTAGATCAAGGCCAGCGGTAAAGGCGCGTCCAGCTCCGGTCAAAACAATCACCCGGATGGTCTCGTCCTGATTCAAGTCCGTGATAGCGTCATACAGCGCCAGACGCATGGCCTTTGACATCGCATTCATGGCCTCTGGCCGGTTCAAGGTCACAATGGCGATAGAATCTTGACGTTCAACGGTCAGGGTCATGGAATTTCCTTCAAGCGGGTAGGCGTCAACTGGTTAGGCGGGCTTTGTTTCAGCACCGCTTAGAAAAGGCAATGGCATCTGCTTAATTTGGTTCGGTGATTGTGACGATCAGCGGGAAATGATCGGAACCCACATCTGAGCCAACTTCGCAGGCCCGCACCTCAATGTCGCGCACCAGAATATGGTCGATCGTAACCTTCAGGCCAGGAATTTTGTCAAACGCTGTCCCGCTCCAGTCAATTGGCCGCCATGTCCCGGCAACTGGGCCGCCGCAGGCAACCCGTTTGAGATTGGCGGTTTTAAGGAGCTGATAGAAGGGTAGGGCACTTGGCGTGGTGTTGAAATCGCCCATGACAAGAACGGGTCCGGGCTCTTTCGCGACCGCGGCGGCGAGCACCTGCAGTTCCAGATTCCGCACGGTCAGTCCTTGGCCTCGTCCGCGTGTCGGGTTCTGCAAATGCAAGACGAAAAGGGTGAATCCGTCGCAGCGTGCCTTAAGACCAAAATTGCGACCAGCCCAGACCGCCAACTCGCCATTTGGCCTGACCACACGACAGCCCAAAGTCTCGACGCCCCAAGTTTCCTTTGAGGGCGATGCTAATTCCAAATGTTGGGCGGACGGGAACAGGGCTTGCAAATTGCTGTAAGCAGGCACTTCACCCAGACCAATGACTTTGGCCTTTTTGACCTCTGGGATCAGCGAGAGACTTTTTAGGGCTAGACGATTGTCGTGGATATTCGCCCAAGCCAAAACCATCTCGCGCGTGGCGTCACCCTGTTGCGGGGAGAGCGGCGGGTAGAGTGTCGGCACGCGCACATTAAAAAATAAGAGCGCCAGGACAGCAACACCTTGCAAGACTGCCAAAACTCGCCATTTGCCCAGCCAAAAGGCAGTCAGTCCGACCAATCCAAAGACGAGGATCAGTCTGTCCCAAGCGCCGAACAGCGCCAGGATCCAGTGAAAGGGGGCCGCCAAGGCAAGCCCGCACAGGCCCAAAGTGGCCAATCCGACAAGCCCAAGAGCTAGGCGAACAATCCAAGCGAGAATGGTCAAGCAGCCCGCTCTTTTTCCGTGGGGTCTAGCCAAGTTTCGAGATCAGCCAAAGCGCGAACGGCCAAAGCCTTTTTGCGCAACCGACCGCGTTCTTTGCCTTTCCCGCCCGCATCTTCGCTCAATTCGGGGAACAGGCCAAAATTGACATTCATCGGTTGAAAGCTGCCCTTGCCACCATCCACGTGCCCGCCGGTGACATGGTTCAGCAGTGCGCCCAAAGCCGTTGTGATCGGGGGAATGCTCGGGGTATCGCCCAGACGCTCTGCCCGTGCAAACCGGCCAGCCAACAGGCCAATCGCGGCGCTTTCGACATAGCCTTCACAGCCCGTAATCTGTCCCGCGAAGCGAATGTCGGGTCGCGACTTGAGGCGCAGGCTTTCATCCAGCAATTTCGGTGAATTGAGGAAGGTATTGCGGTGAATGCCGCCTAGGCGCGCAAACTGGGCTTGTTCAAGGCCCGGGATCATACGGATAACATCGGACTGCGCACCATGTTTCAGCTTTGTTTGAAAGCCGACCATGTTGAACAATGTGCCTAGGGCATTGTCTTGGCGCAATTGCACGACGGCCCAAGGTCTTTTCCCAGTCCGCGGATCAACGAGGCCGACCGGTTTCATCGGGCCAAAGCGCAATGTCTCGCGTCCACGCTCTGCCATCACTTCGATCGGCAAACAACCTTCGAAATAGGGCGTGTTTTCCCACTCTTTGAAGCTGGTCTTTTCGCCAGCCAGCAAAGCATCGATGAAGGCTTCATATTCTTCTTTATTCATCGGGCAATTGATGTAATCGGCCCCGTCACCCTCAGGACCTACTTTGTCCCAGCGACTTTGGAACCAGGCAATGTCGAAATTGATGCTCTCGCGGTGGACGATGGGCGCGATGGCATCAAAGAAGGCCAGTTCGTCCTCGCCCGTGACTGATTGTACCGCCTGCGCCAAAAGGTCAGAGGTCAAAGGCCCTGTCGCGATAATGGTGCTTTCCCAGGTTTCCGGCGGCAGCTCGGTTACTTCTTCACGTACGATTGTGATCAGCGGCTCTCGGGACAGAGCTTCTGTCACCGCAGCTGAGAACCCATCGCGGTCAACGGCCAAAGCAGAACCTGCCGGCACTTTATGGGCATCGGCACAGGCCATGATCAGCGAGCCAGCCCGGCGCATTTCCGCATGTATCAAGCCAACCGCATTGAATTCCCAATCATCAGAACGGAATGAATTGGAGCAAACAAGCTCTGCAAGACCATCGGTATTGTGGGCATCGGTCTTACGGATTGGGCGCATCTCATGAAGGACAACGGGCACGCCTGCGCGGCTGATCTGCCAAGCTGCCTCACTGCCCGCAAGGCCGCCGCCGATAATATGTATGGGTTTTACCTGAGTCATGGTCTGTCAAATAGCGCAGCCAAGGCCTTGAGGGGAGGGGGCGGGCTCAGTCGCCACAGCCCAATACTGTCTTTCCTGTCAGGTCGGTGATCAAGATTGTCGATCAAACATGTTTGATTCCCCCTCTTGCACCGCAACCGGATATAGCCGAAGGGGAAAGCGCGCAGGACAGATGGCTATCGAGCGGATCGGTGCAGCGTACCCCATTTGAGGAATATAGATGACCAAGACTTTTTCCCCTTCCGAAGCAGCCTTTTCGGTATTTGAATTGGTGAAGCGCCAACCCCAGTTTGTGATGCGCTATGCCATGCTGTCAGCCGGGGTCATGGCAATTTACATGTTCATCATGGCGAGTACGGGGGCGGGTGAGGCGCTGCAACGTTATGCGGCGCTCTTGCAGTCGGAACAAATGCCAACCATGGAGCAGGTGCAGGCCATTCTTGGCCCCGCGATGCCATCGCTATTCTTTTCGTTGCTGATGAGTGCCATTTTGAGCGCTTTCTTGACCGGGATGGCCTTACGCAAAACCCTACATGATCGTGAGGAGGGCTTCTGGGGCCTTCAGGCTGGACCCATTGAAGGACGCTTTCTTATGGCGACTTTGGCTTTTGTCGCCGTGATTTTTGTCGCGGCTTTTGTGATCGGGTTTATCACCAGCCTGATCGCCACGATCCACATGGCGCTGGGAAGTCTTGCAATCCTTGCATCGATTGCTGCGTTGGCTTGGCTTGGCTTGCGGTTGAGCCAATTTGGCGTGATGGGCGTTGTAACGGGCAAGTTGGGACTTAGAGAATCCTTTGAACAAACCAACGGCAAATTCTGGCGCTATTTTGGTGCTTATTTGCTGTGGGTGGTTGTTACGGTCATTATAGGTACCATCGTCCAAGGACTTGCGACCATTGGTGCTTTAGCCTTGGGAACAAAGGTAGGTTCGGGCCTACCTGCATCCGCGCAGGAATTTGCGACTGCGGGCTGGGCCTTTTACATTCTGTTTTATGGCATGGTCACTGGGGTTCTGAACTTGGGCTTCTTATGCATCGGGGCCTATGCTTGGCACCAAAGCCGAGGTGACCTGCCACCGCCTAAAACGGCTCTTTAACAACCGCCTCGCTTAGAAGTCGAAGTCTGCCGTAACGGGCACATGGTCTGACGCCTTCTCGCGCGCCCGTGCCATGCGCCAGATTTTGACTTCCTTCAGACGGTCTGCCGCCTGTGGGCTGATGGCGAAATGATCGATCCTTATGCCGTGATCCTTAGGCCAAGCCCCGGCCTGATAGTCCCAGAATGTGTAGGCATGCTCGGCCCCATTCACGGCCATAAAGGCGTCGGTCAGGCCCAGATTTAATAGCCGTCGCCAAGCGGCGCGGCTCTCGGGCTGAAACAGGGCATCGCCCATCCAAGCAGCCGGATCATAGCAATCACCGGGCCGTGGGATGATGTTCCAATCACCCGCCAAAACCAGAGGCTCTTCCAGCTCTAATAAGCCTTTGACATGGTTTTGAAGCCTGTCCATCCAGCGCAGCTTATAGTCAAACTTCTCGGTGCCTAAGGGATTGCCATTCGGGCAATAGAGATTTGCGATCCGCACGGCACCCGTGGGGGTCGCGACTTCAACTTCCAGATAGCGCGCTTGAAGATCTTCTTCTTCGCCCGGCAGGCGGTTTTGTGCCACTTCTGCGGGCAATCGGGTCAGTATAGCGACGCCATTATAGCTCTTTTGCCCGGAAATGAAGCAATTGTAACCTGCATCCTCAATCGCTTCGCGCGGAAACTTCGGCTCTTCGCACTTGATTTCCTGAATGCAAACAACATCCGGACTGGCCTCAGCCAGCCATTCCAACAGGTTTGGTAGCCGCGCGTTGACAGAGTTGACATTAAAAGTCGCGATGCGCATTAGTCTCGTCCTAAATCTCGAAATCCGTACTATGGTTTACGTGATTTCGACCAGTTTGATAGTCCCGATTAGAGGTTCCTGCATGACACGCTCCAATTCTGCTCCGCGCGCGCCGTCCTATTTGGTCGCCGGTTTGATCGCTATTGTTGGTGGGCTCGCGTGTGCCGGGGCGGCCTTGGCCCAGGCACCTGTGCAAACAGCACCGTCGGCAACCAGCCAACCGACTGGAACTGCCGCAATGGCGCCCGATACGGCCGAGGCACAAGCGCCTGCCGCCAAGCCAAAGCGGCGCGGAGCTCGTATGGTCTGTAAGCAGGAAGCCATTCTAGGGACGCGCCTTAAGTCCACGCGCACCTGCCGGACGGCTGACG
This sequence comes from Aquidulcibacter sp., assembly GCF_049239865.1. Classification (NCBI taxonomy): domain Bacteria; kingdom Pseudomonadati; phylum Pseudomonadota; class Alphaproteobacteria; order Caulobacterales; family Caulobacteraceae; genus Aquidulcibacter; species Aquidulcibacter sp. The sequence goes on along the minus strand of NZ_JBMLTR010000006.1, from coordinate 13,206 downwards.
AATGGCGTCGCATCTCCCGTGGCTTTCAAGACCAACTGAAGAACACGACGGATAAGGGCGGCGCTGTCTTTAGCAGCAACTAAGCTTTCGCTTTAGAAGCCTTTGAACACGGCAATCTCGTCGAGAGGTGCGCGCTCGGTCCGCAACTGGTTGATCGGCGCGTCCTTGTCTTCATAGCCCAGCGCCAAGCCACAATAGATCACTTCATTGTCAGGCAAGCCAAAATGGGCGGCCAGGCTTTGGCGCACCATGCCCCAGGCTTCTTGCATGCAAGTGGCAAGGCCACGCTCTTCGGCGACCAAGCAAATAGTCTGCATCAACATGCCCATATGGGCCCATTGGCCGTGGCCCATGGATCTGTCGATCACAAAGAAGATGGCTACTGGCGCACCAAAGAACTGATAATTGCGCGACATTTGGCCTAGCCGCCCCAACTTGTCTTCACGCGGGATGCCAAGGATTTGGTACATGTCTTCCCCAACCTTGTAACGGCGAGAGCGGTGGGGTTCTTTGACTTCGGCCGGATAAATCGGGAACTCGCCAGCTTCGCCGCGCGGATTTTCATTAAGTGCTTTTTGCGCCAAGGTCACAATTGCGTCGCGCTCTTCCCCGGCAAGGACAATCATCTTCCAAGGTTGAAGATTGCCGCCAGACGGTGCCGCGCGGGCAATGTCCAACAGGGCACGAACTTCTTCTAAAGGCACAGGGTCTGGCTTAAAGGCGCGCACAGATTTGCGTTGCTTAACAGCAGTTTCGACATTCATGGCTTTATTCCTGAGCTGGTGTTTTTTCTGAGACTAAGGCCAAACGCCGCTTCAGAGCAAGTCAAGCGCCGATAACTTCTCTAGACCGAAAAACTAACGCCACAGCCACAGGATGATTTTGCGTTGGGATTGCGGATTTTGAAGGACGATCCAATCAAATCATCGACCCAGTCAATTTCAGCACCTTCCAAAAAGGGCAGCGAGACTTGGTCGACAGCCACTTTGGCTGCACCCTTTTCGATAATGATGTCATCCTCGCCAGCGCTTTCGGCAAAGCCAAACTCATATTGAAAGCCAGAACAACCACCGCCATTGACGGCTACCCGAAACAATGCCGCCCCTGGTTCGGTGGCAATCAGGTGTCCAATTTTCACTGCGGCGGCGTCTGAAACAGAAAAACCTGACTGCATGAGCATAAGCCTATCTTCGTTTAAGGGCGCAAAAAGGCAGCTTGAAAGCCAAGCTGTTTTCTTTTCCGTCAACTTTATCCCTATATGGGGGAGAAACTTGTTTTGAGGAAGACCCTGATGCCTGTCCTAACTCGCCCAGCGCCTTTTGCCGCTGATCCTGCCCAGTCGCGCGGCAGACGTTGGCCAGAAGCGGAAAGCCAGACGCGCTCACCTTTTGAGCGCGACCGCGATCGGATCATTCATTCGACCGCCTTCCGTCGATTGAAGGGCAAGACACAAGTGTTTGTGGCCCATGAAGGGGATCATTTCCGCACGCGCCTGACCCATTCGCTCGAAGTCGCGCAGATCGCGCGCTCTGTGTCGCGCCGGCTTGGGCTGAACGAAGATTTGGCAGAAGCCTGCGCCTTGGCGCATGATTTGGGCCATCCACCGTTCGGACACACAGGCGAACATGCGCTGGATGATTGTATGAAGCCTTGGGGTGGATTTGATCACAATGCTCAGACTTTGCGAGTGCTCACCCGGCTGGAGCGACGTTATCCAGGGTTTGACGGCCTAAACCTGACTTGGGAGACCTTGGAAGGCACCGTGAAACACAATGGCCCGATGTTGGCGAACGGGGCAGGGGTCGAAAGTTTGGCCCCAGTTTGGCAGGACCTCAATGCCGAATTCGATATGGGTCTAACGACTTTTGCTTCTGCCGAAGCACAAGTTGCGGCGGTCGCCGATGATATTGCTTACAATAATCATGATATCGATGATGCTCTCAGTGGTGACATTTTTAGCGACGCGGAATTGTGTGACAGCGTGCCCTTGGTACGAGAAGTCTATGATGCCGCAGCCCGAGACTATCCCAATCTTGATCTGGGTCGGATGCGCGGGGAAGTCATTCGTCGCCTAATCGGGGTCTGGGTGAATGACCTCGTGGTGGAAAGCCAGCGAAGAATTGCACTCTACAATCCCCAATCGGCCGATGAAGTGCGTGCTTTGCCGCAAGCCTTGGTTGGGTTCTCCGACGAGATGATCGCGAAGGCCGCTACTTTACGCGAATTTCTCTACGCAAAAATGTATCGTCATTGGCGGATGAATCGCTCCCGCAGCCAAGCAAGGCGAATCGTTCGCGAATTATTCGACGTTTTTCTGGCCGAACCCGATACATTGCCGCCTGTTTGGTTGCATCTCCACAGCAAAGATTCCACGAAGGCAGCGCGGCTTGTTTGTGATTACATCGCTGGAATGACTGATGATTTTGCCATTGATGAGCATCGCAGGCTCTTCAATCTGGATCGCACCTTGTAACAAGGGGCTGGCGCCGACTTAATTGAGAGTTACAAGAAACTTTCTTTTATGTCTGGAGTAGATTCGCATGGCCAACCGGGATCGTGATTCCTTTGACGATTACGACACTGATGATCAAGATGATGGTTTCTTGACCTTTGACGCGCGCGAAGAGGAAGAAGACCGTAGTCGTGGCCCCCTAATCATTGTTGGCATCGTCGCTGTGCTGGCTTTGATCGGCGTCGTTTTCTGGCAAGTCTATTACTCAAGCCGCGAGCCCGGCGATACCCCGCAAGTTGCAGCGGACAGCGGATCGTTCAAAGCGCCGGGTGACCCAGCGGCGAGCGCCCCAATTGTTGGCTCTGATCTGGACAAGGGCGTGTTTGACGCTGCCAGCGGCGCTTCGGCCCCAGCGCTTGATGTTCAGCCAACCAGCCCCGCAGAAGCGCCGATGTTGACGGATGGCAGCGCTGCGCCGGCTGCAGTTGCACCAGCCCCAGTTCCGGCCCCGGCACCAGCTACAACGCCCCCGCCGCGCCAGGTGGCAGCTGCTACGACCAAGCCTGCCGCCACGACACCTGCTGTCAAGCCAGCAACGCCTGCGCCGGCACCTAAGCCAGCGCCGGTTGTGTCAAAGGCCGCAACACCTGTTCCTGCCCCTACAAAAGCACCTGCCCCTGCGGCGCCAAAGGCGGTTCCCGTGCCAGCTTCGGCTGCTTCAGCGGGTTTCGCCGCACAATTGGGTTCGTTTAAGGATAAGGCATCGGCCGACACGGCTTTGGCCCGGTTCCGCGCCTCCGGTCTGTCTGGCCCCGTGTCAATTGTGGCCGCGGACCTTGGTGCTAAGGGCACTTGGTACCGGATCCGCGCGACGGGCTTTGAAAGCCGGTCGGAAGTGGAAGTCTTCTGCGGTAAAGCTCGCAGCGCGGGTGCCCAGTGCATTCCAGCTTCGCGTTAAGATGAGGATCGGGCGACCCTAGCATGTCTGTCGCCTGCGTCATTGATGTGGCAGGGCCGGTCCTGACCGTGCAAGAGCGGCGCTTGTTTGCTGCGCGCGACCCGTGGGCGTTCATCCTGTTTGGTCGATCCTGTGAGACCCCGGCACAGATCCGAGCGCTGTGCGAAGACTTGCGCGACAGCGTCGGGCGGGCCTGTCTGATTTTCATTGATCAAGAAGGTGGACGGGTCCAGCGTTTAGCCCCGCCTGTCTGGCCGCGCCTGCCTGCCTTATCCTTTTACGGCAGGCTGTGGCAGGACAATCCTGCAAATGCTTTGGAGGCTTGCAATCTCCATCATCAGATCATGGGCCACATGCTGACCGACGTCGGAATTGATGCCAATTGCGCGCCCTGCCTAGATTTGCGTCTGGAGGGTGCAAGCAGCGCCATCGGCGATAGAGCCTTGTCTGCCGACCCTGCATGCGTGGCAGAACTCGGTCGTGCTGGCCTAGCGGGCCTTCAAGCATCGGGCGTTGCTGGCGTTCTCAAGCATATGCCGGGGCAAGGGCGTGCCGCACTGGACAGCCATGAGGCTTTGCCCCGAATTGCGGCTTCCAAAGAGGTATTGGAACAGGACCTGCTGCCTTTCCGAACCAATCAGTCTGCCCCCATGGGCATGATCGGCCATGTTGTGTTTGAGGCCCTCGATCCCGTCGCGCCAGCCAGCCAGTCCGCGAATGTGGTAAAGCATTGGATCCGCGAGGCCATGGGGTTTGACGGCCTGTTGATGACCGATGATTTGACCATGAAGGCCCTCGGCCAACCCGATGCGGTCAAAGCCACGCGTGTGTTTGACGCCGGCATTGATATCGCCATGCGCTGTCACGGCACGCTGGAGGAACGCGATGCCTTTCTTCAGATGTGCCCGGTGCTTTCTGGGCCAAGTTTAACTAGGGCAATGCGCGCGGAAGCCTATGCGCCAAAACCCGCTGTCGCTCTAGATCCCGATCAACTCTGGGCGCGCTTTACAGAATTGACGGGATGGGAGCGGGCCATGACCTTGTCCATCTCGCCCGATCCTACCCGAAAGGCGTGGGCCTAAGATGGCAAGTGATGACGTCCTGGAAGCCGCCCTGCGCGGAGTCGGTGAAAGCGACATTGCCTTTAGTGTTGATCTCGACGGCTATGAAGGCCCGTTGCATGTTCTCTTGCGCTTGGCCCGCGATCAGAAGGTGGATTTACGTCGCCTGTCCATCCTGAAATTGGCGGAGCAATATCTGGAATTTGTCGCCGCCGCGCGTTCAGCTCGGATTGATCTGGCCGCTGATTATTTAGTCATGGCGTCTTGGTTGGCCTATTTGAAATCCCGCCTTCTGCTGCCGCGTAAAGAGCGTCCGGCGGGTGAGGAACCCGTTGAAGATATCGCCGCGCATTTGGCGTGGCGGTTGGCGCGCCTCGATGCCATGCGCGCGTCCGCGGAAGCGCTCTATCAGCGCCCGCAGCAGGATTTGGACTTCTACACACGCGGCGCGCCGGAAGAGACCGCCGTCACCGAAATCCCTTTGTGGGAAGCCACCATCCTCGACCTTTTGCGCGCTTATGCAGATCAGCGCGTGCGCGGGGTGGAGACCAAGCATGAAGTAAAGGCTTGGCCAGTCTATTCGCTGGATGATGCGCGCAAGCGGCTAGAGCGCTTGATGCCGCGCGCAAAAGACTGGCAGGCTTTGGGCGAGTTTGCGCCGCCTGTGACGACATTTGCGAAAGAGCCCCCCAGCGCAGCGTCTCGCTATGCCAGCCTCTTGGCAGCCAGCCTTGAACTTGCCAAACAGGGCAAGCTTGCCGTGCGGCAATTGGAACATTATGCGCCGCTTTATGTGAAGGCTGGGCCGGAGACTTTGGTGTGACGGAATCGGAAGACGATAACACCGACGACCGTACCTCGCCGGAGGCGATCGCCGCCGCTGTGCGCAGCTTGGCGCGTGCCAAGCCAGACCTTGATCTGGTGGACCGGGCCGACTTGTCCGTCGATCCAGCACCCGATGTCGACCGGATGGTTGAGGCGCTGTTGTTTGCGAGTGCTGAGCCCGTGCGGGCTTCGGCAATTGCCGCGCGCCTGCCAGAAGGAGCCGATGTTGGCGGCGCGCTCGCACGCTTAAAGCGGCGCTATGTCGGCCGCGGGGTCATTTTGGTTGAAGTGGCAGGCGGCTGGCGGTTCCAGACGGCACCGGATTTGGCCTTCTTGATGGAAGAACGGCGTGAAGAGCCGCGCAAGCTCTCTAAGGCGGCCCTCGAAACCTTGGCTATCATCGCCTATCACCAACCGTGCACGCGCTCTGACATCGAAGAAGTGCGCGGTGTCGGCGTCGGGCGCGGCACCTTAGACCTGTTGATGGAAATCGGCTGGGTACGGGCAGGGGCACGCCGACAATCCCCCGGCAAGCCTTTGACCTATCGCACCACGCGCGAGTTTTTGGCCCACTTTAACCTCGCCACCCTCGAGGATTTGCCTGGCAAAGCCGATTTGCAAGCGCAAGGGCTGCTCGATGCCCGCTTGCCACCTGATTTTGAAGTGCCCCGCCCCATTTCTGCCCAAGATGGCGACGATGATAGCAGCTATGAGGCATTGGATGGCGATGACATCGCTTTCACACAAGACTTCTTTGAACCTTGAGGTAATTTCCGCTTTGATAGGCGTCTAGTAATCTCTCTTTGCTATCACGTTTGTCTGAGAGCTTGCAGGAAGTGACTGGCAAGCGGGACCTTGGTAGATTATGTGCATCTGAGCAGCCTTGTGGTCAGGGCCGATCAACGAAACGGAGAATAAAATGGGCGGTATGAGTCTGATGCACTGGTTGGTCGTTGCAGCCGTAGCATTGCTGGTGTTCGGTGGACGCGGTAAACTGTCCTCCATCATGAAAGACGCCGCAGAGGGCATCAAAGGCTTCCGCAAGGGCTTGGCCGATGAACCCACCGCTGCGGCTTCTGAAGCAGCCAAAGTCAATGATAGCAATACAATTGACGTGAGCCCTTCGGCTAAGTCTAAGACCGAAGCGTAATTCGGTCTTCGACCTCTACAATTTTGAGGTCAGGAGTCCTCACGCATGTTTGATTCCATCGGCTTTCAGGAGCTGGTCGTCATCGGCATCATCGCCTTGATGGTGGTCGGTCCGAAAGAATTGCCGCTGCTTATGCGTAAAGCTGGCCAGTGGACCGCACGTCTGCGCGGTATGGCGGCGGATTTCCGTGCGAATTTTGACGAAATGGCCCGACAAGCCGAATTGGATGAGTTGCGTAAAGAAGTCGAAGCGCTGCGCAACAATAATCCATTGCAAGACATCAAAGATGAGCTGACCAAGCCGTTTGAAACAGGCATTGATCCCTATGCTCCCGTCACCCCTTATGGGTCGGACCACCACCATCATGTGACGGATCAAGCCCCGGTGATGGAAGTGCTCGCTGCCCCCATCGAGTCCGCACCCGAAGCCAAGCCAAAGCGCACGCGCAAGCCGAGGGTTGAAGCACTTGTAGCCCCTGAGATCGCTGCAGAAGCTGAAGTCGCTGCCAAACCCAAACGGGCACGCGCACCGCGCGCTTCAAAAGCATCTGGAGCTGAAGTGGCGTGACCGACCTTATCCCGCACAAAGACCCAGTTGATCCGCCGCTGACGCCCGATGAAGAGGCGATTGAGGCGACCCGCGCGCCCTTGATGGAACATTTGGTGGAGTTGCGTGACCGCTTGCTGTGGAGCGTTGGCTCTATTGCCATCGGCTTTTTCATTTGCTTTGCGATTTGGCATATCCTGCTGGCTTGGTTGCTTTTGCCCTATGAGAATGCCGTGATCGCGGTAAAAGGGGCTGCGGCGCTGAAGTCCGGCATGGGTCTTATTTATACTGCCCCGCTGGAAGCCTTTATCACGCAGATCAAAGTGGCGATGTTTGGCGGCTTTTGTCTTGCCTTCCCCATGATCTCCTTCCAGCTCTATCGCTTTGTTGCACCGGGCCTTTATAGCCATGAGAAGCGTGCGTTTACGCCGTTTTTGATTATGGCACCGGTTCTCTTCATCATGGGCGCGGCGATGGCTTATTTCGTCGTGATGCCGATGGTGATGCAATTCTCGCTGCGCCAAGAACTTGCGCCAGCCACGGGCGGCGTAGGTGTCGTCTATCAAGGCAAGATTTCTGAATATGTTGGCATGATCACCACCTTGATCCTCGGTTTCGGCGCGTGCTTTCAATTGCCGGTGGTGCAAGTCCTATTGGGCCGCGCGGGCATCGTGGATGGGCAGACGTGGCTTGAGAATGGGCGCTATGCGATCTTCGGGATCTTTGTGGTCGCGGCAGTGGTGACGCCACCCGACGTGATCAGCCAATTCTCTTTGGCTGTTCCTTTGATCATCCTGTATTATATCGGCGCATTCTTGGTGAAAATGGGCGACCCTAAGGATGCCACACCCAGCTAAAATCTAGCGCTTTCGACGCGTCACACCGCGCGGTGGACCACCGGTCTTGCGCATGGGCGTTGTCCCGCGCACAGGGCCTCGAAGCGCGCGACGACCGGGCACAGGCCCAACTTTTGGCTGGCTCACAATCTCAAACAACAGCCCGCCTGAGACAGGAGTTGCTTCTAAGAGGCGCACGCGCACCTTCGCACCTAATACCCAGCGGTCGCCGGTTTCTGCGCCAATCAGGGCGTGGCCAGCTTCGTCATGATGGAAATATTCGCTGCCTAAGCGCATGACAGGCACCAGCCCATCGCCGCCGGTCTCTTCTAGTCGCACAAAGACGCCAAACCGGTTGACGCTGGTGATGCGCGCTTCAAATGTTGCGCCAACCCGCTCTGACAAGAAGGCTGCTACATAGCGGTCGGTGGCTTCGCGCTCGGCGGCCATGCCGCGCCGCTCGGTAGCGGTAATGGCTTCGGCGACTTTTTTGAGTTGGTCTGGGCTTGTTTTCTTCAGGCCATCCTCGCCAAAGCCCAAAGCACTGATCAGTGCGCGGTGGACGATCAAGTCGGCATAGCGGCGAATGGGCGAGGTGAAGTGCGCATATTTGCGCAGGTTCAGGCCGAAGTGTCCCAGATTATCGGTATCATAAATCGCTTGAGCTTGCGTGCGAAGGACGATCTCATTGATCATTTCGGCATGCTCGGTCGGCGCGGCCAATTCCAACACCCGATTGAAGCGGGCAGGGCTGGGCGGTTGGCCCTTGGCCCATTTCATGTTCACGGTCGCCAGAAAATCACCCAAAGCGGCCAGCTTGGTTTCGCTCGGCTGATCATGGACGCGGTAGATCAGAGGCGAACGCTTGTCCTCCAAAGTCTCTGCCGCACACACATTGGAGAGGATCATCATCTCCTCAATCAGGCGGTGGGCATCAAAGCGCTCGCGCAGCCCAATCGAAAGAACTTTGCCTTCCGGCGACAGGATGATTTTGCGCTCAGGGCTGTTGATCTCTAACGGCTCGCGCTGATCGCGTGCTTTTTCCAGCGCGCGATAGGCGGCCCAAAGCGGCCGCAGCACCGTGTCGAGCAAGGGGGCTGTCATCGCGTCTGGCATGCCGTCAATGGCCATTTGCGCTTGGGTATAGGTGAGGCTGGCGGCACTCTTCATCAGGCCGCGCAAGAAGCGGTGGCTCTGCTTGTGGCCGCCGGCATCAATCTTAATCTCGAGTGCCAAGCACGGCCGCTCAACGCCATCCATCAGTGAGCATAGGTCGGCTGACAAACGCTCTGGCAGCATGGGGACAACCCGGTCAGGGAAATAGACCGAATTGCCGCGCATCAGCGCACCTTCATCCAAGGCAGAGCCCGGCGTTACATAATGGGCGACGTCGGCAATGGCGACCAATATCTTATGGCCACCGCCCGGCAAGGCTTCCGCATAGACCGCATCATCATGGTCGCGCGCATCATCTGGGTCGATGGTGACTAAGGGAATGTGGCGCAAATCTTCGCGCTTGCCCAAAGGGGCGGGCCCTGCGGCTTGGGCCTCTTCTTCCTCTTCAGCGGTAAAGCCCATCGGAATTGCGTGGGCGGCAATCGCCAGAATGGAGGCCGCTTTTGGATTTTTGTTATTGCCGAAAATCTCAATGATTTCCGCCTTCTTTGGGCCGTAGCCGCGATGGGGTAATAAGCGCGCCGCAACCAGATCGCCATTGCGCGCGCCTTTGGCATGCTCTGGCAAGATCATCAATTCGTGGCGTTGCTTCTTGTCCGCTGGGACAAGTCTGCCACCGCTAGAACCGGCTTGGCCGGGGCGCACATCGGCCGCCATAAAGACGCCAAATACGCGTTCGATCACCCGCCCGAGGCGCTTGATGATCTGGACCTCATACTCGCCCTCATGGGTCTGACGGGTCTTGCCGATGAAGCGATCACCAACGCCCGGAGGCGGGCCTTCATGACGGACTTGCGCGCGCGTGCTGGCAAGGCGTACCAGCGGTCCATAAAGCTCATCTTCGCGGCCGAGAGCGCGCGCCATCAGATCGCCTTGGCTGTCGATCTCGATCAGTTGGAACATGCCGCCCTCAGGCGGCACGGTGCGGCTGGCAACTTCCTTGCGACCGGTTTTGGCAATCGCGCCCTCATCGGCCAGTTCACGCAAGGCTGCTTTCAAGGCGCGGCGCTCATCCCCTTTGATGCCAAAAGCAATGGCGATCTCACGCGGGCCAATGGCTGTCTTGGCTTCGTTCAAAAAGGCCAGCAATGTGGCTTTGTCTGGCACACCCAAGGCTGGGCGCGTCACCGTCTTTTTCGGTGGCTTGCCTTTTTGGCCGTTGCCACGACCCTTCGTCTTCATGCACCAGTTGCCTTTTTGGCCGCAGGTTTTTTAGCCGGGGCTTTCTTCGCCGCAGGCTTTTTGGCTGTGGCAGCTTTCTTGGCTGTAGGCTTGGCGGCGGATTTGGCAGAGCTGGCCTTTTTAGCAGGCTTTTTCTTGCCAACCCCGACCATTGCAACTCGCGCTTCAATCAGGGCGACAGCAGCTTCGCGCGTGATCGCTGCAGGGTCTTGGCCTTTGGGCAGGGTCGCGTTGGTTGTGCCGTCGGTGACATAGGGGCCATACCGGCCTGCCATCACTTTGATCACAGGACCGCCTTCAGCCGGAGCAGGAAATTCTTGCAAGGCTGCAGCCGCCGTGCGCTGGGGCCGTCCGCCGCCTGCCAGCTTTTCTGCCAGAACGGTGACTGCTCGGTTCAAGCCAATCTCAAACACATCTTCAATCGTGCCGACATTCGCATAGGTTTTGCCATGCTGCACATAAGGGCCAAAGCGACCCAGATTGGCAACGATGGGCTCGCCATCTTCTGGGTGGGCACCCACGGTACGCGGCAAGGATAATAGACGAAGCGCGCGCTCGAGCTCGAGTTCCGCCGCCGACCAACCCTTGGGCAGGGAAGAGCGCTTTGGCTTCTCACCATCTCCCAACTGAACATAGGGGCCAAAGCGACCTGCCTTGAGCCAGACGTCTAGACCGGTTTCAGGATCAGAACCCAAATTGCGGTCACCGCCGGCTTCTGGGGAATCTCCAGACGGCACGGTCAATTGGCGCGTATAGCGGCATTCGGGATAGTTGGAGCAGCCGATGAAAGCGCCGAACTTACTGGTCTTGAGCGAGACGCGACCATCCGCACAGGATGGGCAGGCGCGGGGGTCTGATCCATCGCCCTTATCGGGGAAGATGTGGGGGCCGAGCGAGTCATTGATCGCGTCGAGCACTTGGGACGTCCGCAAGTCGCCCGTATCGGCGATCGCCTTGGAGAAGTCTTCCCAAAACTCACGCAACAGGATGCGCCAACCCAGATCGCCCGAAGACACCAGATCGAGGCGCTGTTCGAGGTCTGCGGTAAAGTCATATTCGACATATTTGGCAAAGAAATTTTCCAAAAACGCCGTAACCAGACGGCCTTTGTCGTCTGGAATGAAGCGGTTCTTGTCCATATGGACATATGCACGGTCGCGCAGCACGGTAAGAACCGACGCATAGGTGGAGGGGCGGCCTATGCCCAACTCTTCCATCTTCTTGACCAAGGTCGCTTCCGAATAGCGCGGTGGCGGCTCGGTGAAATGTTGGGTTGCGGCAATGTCCGTCGCCACTACTGAATCGCCTGCCTTCAAATTGGGCAGACGGCGGCTGTCTTCATCTTCTTCATCATCGCGACCCTCTTGATAGAGCGCGAAAAAGCCATCGAACAAGATGACTTGCCCGGTTGCCCGAAGGCCAGCACGACCATTGGCATCGACCAAATCAATTGTCGTGCGCTCGACAATGGCTTGCTCCATTTGGCTAGCGATGGCGCGCTTCCAGATCAAATCATAGAGCTTGGCCATATCGGCTTCGAGCCGCATTTTAGACGGATGACGATTGGGGTCGGTTGGCCGGATCGCTTCATGTGCTTCTTGAGCATTCTTGGCTTTCGAGCTGTAATAACGCGGTTTTTCGGGAACATACTCGCTCCCAAATCTCTCGCCAATCACGGCGCGACATTGCATGATCGCAGATTGATCCATCGCGACGCCATCGGTTCGCATATAGGTAATGAGACCGACAGTCTCGCCACCAATATCGACACCCTCATAGAGCTTTTGCGCCACTTGCATCGTCCGCTGGGCATTAAAGCCCAACTTGCGGCTGGCTTCCTGTTGCAGGGTGGAGGTGGTGAAGGGCGGTGCGGGTGAGCGCTTGAGTGGCTTGGCTTCGAGGCTCGCGACAGTGTAGCTACCTGCCATCGTCGCAGCTTTTGCCGCTTCCGCAGATGCGGCATCTGGCAGATCAAACTTGTCGAGTTTCTTGCCGTCGAGGCTGACGAGGCGGGCCTCAAACGCGGCCCCAATTTGGGCTTTGGCTTGGGCAGAAACTGTCCAATATTCGCGCGCCTTAAAGCGCTCAATCTCCATCTCGCGCTCAACAACCAAGCGCAGGGCAACCGATTGAACCCGACCAGCCGAACGCGAGCCCGGTAACTTCCGCCAGAGGACCGGGGAGAGATTAAAGCCGACGAGGTAATCTAGCGCGCGGCGCGCCAAATAGGCATCGACCAGTTCCTGATCAATCTGGCGTGGATTGGCCATGGCGGCCAATACCGAGTCCTTAGTGATCGCATTAAAAGTAACCCGCGAAACGGCTTTGTCCTTTAGGACTTTGCGCGATTTCAGCGCTTCCAGCAAATGCCAGGAAATCGCTTCGCCTTCGCGATCCGGGTCGGTGGCGAGGATGAGGCTATCGGCTTTTTTAACCCGTTCTGCAATGTCGCGAATGCGCGCAGCACCCTTGCTGTCCGCTTCCCACACCATCGCGAAATCATCATCCGGGCGGACGGAGCCATCTTTTGAGGGAAGATCGCGCACATGACCAAAGCTGGCGACCACATCATAATTGGCCCCCAAATATTTGTTGATGGTTTTAGCCTTAGCGGGTGATTCAACGACAACGAGATGCATGTTTGGCTTATCAGACTTAGAAAGGGCCCCTGCAAATGCAGAACCTCACGGGCGGAAGTGGGTTCGCAACGGGCTTAATGTCAATGGGTTTCCGCAAAACTAAGTGTAATGCATCTTGACGTGTGACCCTTGCGTGGTACAACTAAAAATATATTCACGCAACACAAGCCATTATAGGGTGAGCCATGCCCGCCGCATCTACGCCAGTCACACCCGAATCTCCCGCAGACCGTTTGGCGGTGGCTGACTTCATTCGAAATCTCGTTCTGGAACTCGAACAATTGAGTGAGGATCACGACTTGGAGGGTGTGGCGGCTTGCTTACGCGCGGCAGCGTCTGAGGCACGCCGTGCCAAAGAGCGCGACCGACTGGTCAAACTGG
>NZ_JBMLTR010000005.1:0-7129 GCF_049239865.1 Aquidulcibacter sp. | reverse complement strand
TGGCACAAGATGCTCGCGTCCGGGTTTCCAAATCGGTCAGCTTGCCATCTGGCGCTTCCCGCGGGCTCAGTTTGAAGTCACCGATCTTTTGTAGCGCCAGAACGGCCTCGGGTGGGTTCCAAGGGTCTTTCGTGATCCATCGGGTAGCAATTGTCAAAATGAGGCTGGTCGCGACAAAGCAACAAATCACGGTCATCGGGGTGATCTTATGCACCTCTTGCTCGGGCGCGCGGGCGGCGCGGCTATGGCTGTTTGACTCGTTGGAAAATTCTCGCACCAACCGAACGGTCGACGGGCCTGCAATGACTGCCTGTTGAATATCCCGATTAATAAAGGGCTCTGCCTGCGTTGCTAAGACAAGTTGGTCGGGCGTTTTGCGAGGGGGTCTTTTTCCAAACAACATAACAAATACTCTCCGACTAATGAGACCAAGTTCCATCTCTTGGGCGCAAGGTGCCGTTCAACTCTCTCTCGTGTCCCTAAATGAGACAGCTGTCCGTGATGTCGCAGTTTTTGTGCCTAAAAGGGGAAAAGCTGCGCCGGCCTACTCCTCAGAAGGGAGCGAAGAGTAGCCAGCGAGGCGGGGTCCGTACCCGTCACTCCTACTGGTCGCCCCCAAGAGGAGAGGGGAGTTGCTAATCTGGACCCATTTTTGCGACCAGAATGGCCACCAAAGCGCCTCTGAGTGTCCAGAAAAGTGGGCTTTACGCGCGCAACCCTCGCCCCCTGAGGGGGAGAGGGGGCGGGGGTGAGGGGGCCTTTGCGCAAGAGCACATTAGCTCTGATAGATTGAGAAGCTCTGGAGCACAAACGTTGATACTGCGAGTGTAAGGCCCTCACCCCCGACCCCTCTCCCAGTGGGAGAGGGGAGTTGAACCTCGTTTTGCGCAAACTCGACGACCGCAGTTGCTAAAGCAGAGCTTCATAAACGGTGGTCATGGTTTTAGTCTTTTTTCCACTTAGACGGCCTTTGCCGCAGGCTGTGCCAACTCAAAGGCGGTTTTCGAGTTTGGGCGCGCAACATGGATTGTCGAACGGCTACAAGGCAAGCGAAGCGACGCATTGAACCGTTCCAAGTGCTTTGGCTTCGGTCTCGCATGATCCAGCTCAGGAATTGCTTGACCGCGCGGCGGATTAGCGGGGGCTTGAATGCTGCCACCACCCCCAAATGCTGCGTTGCAGCATTTAGTATGCGCTTTCTAAAACCACCCGCTATACCCGTCTCATCGAACACCAAAGGGCTGCTCCTCCCCCCCACGCAGCCCGGTGAAGGAGAGATAAAATGACCGAAGCAAAGAAAGTCACCGAAACTGTTGAGACCGCACGTAACGAAGGTCTCGAAATCGCGCGCAAGATCTGGTTGGCAGGCGTTGGCGCTTATGGCCGCGTGTATCAAGAAGCTGCTGGCCGCGTTGAAAAAGTAACGGGTGCAGCTAACGAAATGTTCGACCAATTGGTTGAAAAGGGTGAGCAAGTTGAAGATCTGGTTCGCGCCAGCATCTCCAAGAACGAAGCAGCCGGCAAAGTGACTGAGTATGTCGAAAAGACAACCGCACAAGTGAAGACCGCTTCTGAGACCCGCATCCATGATTTGGAAGAGCGCTTTGAAGCTGTTCGCAAGACCGTTGTTGAGAAGGTTTCGCCCTTCATGGACAAGGTTGCGCCAATCAACATCTTCGCCATCGGCGGCCAGATTGAAGCCTTGACTGCAAAGATCGATGCTTTGACCGCTGAAGTAGAAGCTTTGAAGGGCGCGAAAGCGGCTCCTAAGGCTGCGAAAAAGACCGAAACCGAAGCTGCTTAAGCCCAGCTTTCTGCCTATTTGATCACGGGGCGATAAACCCCGTGATGGGCAACATGATCAGAGCCGCCGCGCGTGCGATCAGTGCGCGCGGCGTTTCTGTAACTGGCGCATCAAATTCCATCCGCACCAATTGGAAGGCGAGGCCAAGGGCGACCTGATTGACCAGCCCGTCAAAGGCCTCATCGGTCGCGACAATGGCTTTGGAAGCGCGTAGGGCATGGAGAAGGCCGAAAGCCGCATCATGCTGGACCGCGAACATATGGCGGATCTGATTGGCCAAGCGGGCATCGGCGCGCACGACCGATAGGGGCTCCCGGTAAGCAAAGCGGGCATCCCAAGCCTCTTCGACTAAGATGTGAACCCAGGTCCAAGCCGTCTCAATCGTGGCATCATCGCCGGCGCACTTTTCCAGCGCGGCACCCTTGATGGCTTCCAACTCGCCAATGTGAGCGGCCAGCAAAGCGGCAGCAATCTCGGCCTTGCCTTTGAAGTGGTAGTACAGATGGCCGGGCGACATGGACAAATGGTTGGCAATATCGACGGCGGCCAAGGCACCAAAGCCCTCGCTGTTGAACAATTCACGCGATTTGGTGAGGATTTTGTCCTTGGTGGGGCTTGATCCACTCATTTTGAGGTGTCCTTCAGCAGCCAGAAACAGGCAAACGACGAAAATCCGTAACCAAACGCGCTTATCACAGCAGAAACGACTTCACGATTGTCAATTGCCGTCATAACGTCGGTTCTGACAATGCCTGCGGGGGTCATTTAATGAATCTTCGGGGCGGGGAGGTCTGAATGTCGAAGCAGAAAATCAATCTTGGTGACGAAGCCGCACAAAATACCGTGGCCCTGACGGCCATGATGGGTCTGGCACGCGAGGACTTGATGGGGGCTGTCGCGCTGATGATGCGCGAAGTAACTGCAAAGCCTGCGACCACGACCAAGCATTTAAAAGCCTTGGGCGATGATGTCGTCAAAATTTTGAAGAATGAAAGCGATCTGGCCCCCAATGCCAAAGATAAGCGCTTCATGGATATTACGTTCAAATATAACCCCATCTATCGCATGGGGATGCAATATTATCTGGCTGTGCAAAAAAACGTTGGCACTTGGCTGGCTGATCTTGATCTGGACGAGATGGAGAAGGCGCGGGCCACCTTTGTGTCTCAAATGATCATCGACAGCATTTCGCCAACCAACACGCTGGTGGGCAACCCCGCCGCGATCAAGCGCGCCTATGAAAGCGGTGGCATGAGCCTGATTAAGGGCCTGCAAAATGCCTATCGCGACCTGACTGAAAATGGTGGCCAAGTCAGCCAAGTGGATAAGCGCCCGTTCAAAGTCGGCGAAAATCTTGCAACCTCCAAGGGCGCGGTTGTCTATAAAACCGAGATGATGGAGCTGATCCAATATGCACCTGCAACCGAGCAGGTCCATGCCATTCCCTTCCTGATCATCCCGCCCCAGATCAACAAGGCCTATGTGAACGACCTCTCGCCCGACAAGAGCATTGTGCGCTTCTTGGGCTCGTTGGGGCTGACGACGTTCCTCGTCTCGTGGCGTAATCCGCGCGTGCAGCATCGCGACTGGGGCTTGGCCGAATATGTCGATGAGCTGATTAAGGCGAGTGATGTCATCCTAGAGATCACCAAGTCGAAGAAGCTCAATGTGTCGGGGGCCTGCTCTGGCGGGATCACCACGGCGACATTCTTGTCGAAATTGGCTAGCCTTGGCGATAATCGCGTCAATGCGGTGAGCTTGATGGTCAATGTGCTCGACCCGCAAAAGGATGATTCCGAAGTCGGGGCTTTGGTGTCTGAGCATGGGATTGAGCTGGCGCGCCAACGCTCTGCCAAGAAGGGCATTTTGGAAGGCGATTCCTTGGGCCGGATGTTTGCTTGGATGCGACCCAATGACCTCATCTGGAACTATGTCATCAATAATTATCTGATGGGCCAAGATCCCCCGCCGTTTGACGTGTTGTTCTGGAATAATGACACCACCAATCTGCCGGCGAAACTGCACTCCGATTATCTCGACATGTATCCCAAACAGCCCTTCGCCAATCCGGGGCAGGTGGAGTTTGCGGGCCATGTGGTTGATTTGACCAAAGTCACCAATGATTTGTTCGTCATTGCGGGCGTGACCGACCATATCACGCCGTGGAAGGCCTGTTATCGGACGACACAATTGGTGGGCTCGGAGAATATTGAGTTCATCCTCTCGCACTCGGGCCATATTCAGGCGCTGTTGAACCCACCGGGCAATCCTAAGTCGAAATTTTATCGCAATCAGGGCAAGCCACCTTCAACCACGGACGAGTGGATGGCTGGGGCAACCGAAATGCCCGGCTCGTGGTGGCCCTTGTGGGGTGAGTGGTTGAAGGCACGTTCTGGCGCGATGAAAGCGGCACCAGCGGACGTGGGCAATAAGAACCATCCAGCAGGCGATGCAGCGCCTGGCCGCTACGCGTTCAATGATTAAAAAGGCTGTATCGAGCGGACCATTCCAAGCGTAAGAGTTTGGCAACCATCTTGATCGACCATAAAAGCCCGGCTCAGGGATCGCTAAAAGGATAGTCTAACGTGTCATCAGCTACCGAAACGACAGGCCGCAAGGCCCAGTTCGAACGTGTCACCATCGGCGGACGCACTGTTCGCGCCGCCGTTTGGCGCACGGACCTTAAAGGGAAAGCCGGTAAGGACCGTCCACGACCGATCCTGTTTTTCAATGGCATCGGGGCCAATATCGAATTGATGGCACCTTTGGCCGATTGGTTCGTCGACCGCGATATCATCACGTTTGACATGCCAGGCGTGGGTAAGTCGCCCAATCCAATCCTGCCTTATCGGCCTTGGATGATCTGTGCCTTTGCCGCCAAGCTGTTGGATCATTACGGTTTTGATGTGGTTGATGTGATGGGCGTTTCGTGGGGCGGGGCGATGGCCCAGCAATTTGCGTGGCAAAACCCAAAGCGCACGGGCCGTCTATTGTTGGCTGCGACCAGCATGGGCATGTTGATGGTGCCGGGCGATCCGGAAGTTTTGATGAAAATGGCCAGCCCGCGTCGCTATGTCGATAAGGACTATATGCTGGCCAATTTCCGCACCCTTTATGGTGGCGACACCAGCGGCTCTGATGGCCATGCTTCGCGCCTCCTGCCACCTTCGACCATGGGCTATATGCAACAGCTGACCTGTATGATGGGCTGGACGAGCGCATGGTTCTTGCCCTTCTTGCAGGCCAAGACGTTGGTGATGATGGGCGATAAGGACAAAATCGTGCCTGAAATCAATGGTCGTTGGATCGCGAGCCTCGCCCCCAATGCCAAGCTGCACATCGTGCAAGGTGGTGGGCATTTATTCTTGGTCTCGTTTGCTGAAAAGATCGTCCCCGTGATGCGCGACTTCTTTGATGAAGGCGAGTTCTGGCATGGCAAGACTTTGGCGACTGAGGCGGCCACCGCCAAGCCCGCAGCGAAGAAAGCGGCTTGATCAAAGGATAGGCACGATGCGGATTTGGTTAGGGGTCGCCCTTGGCATGCTTTGCGCCAATTCCGCATTAGCTGGCGTTCAAACCGCATCCGCCAGCCAAATCGCTTTGGCCTATGATGTCGAGCTTGCTGGACCTCCGTCCGACGCGTGGAAGCATGTCGTCGATGTTGCCGCATGGTGGTCGTCGGAACATACTTATTCGGGCCAAGCCAAGAATTTAAGTTTGGATGTTCGACCCGGCGGTTGCTGGTGCGAGAACTGGGCAGGTGGTGGGGTTGAGCATGCCCGCGTGCTGATGGCCATTCCCGGCAAAGCCTTGCGGCTAGAGGGCGGCTTCGGCCCGCTGCAAGGCATGGCGGTTAAAGCCACCATGACCTTCACATTAAAGCCTGCGGCAGACCCGTCAAAGACGCAGCTTCATGTGGTCTATCTGGTCAATGGCACGGCAGAGTCCAAACTAGACGGGCTGGCTGCCCCGGTTGACGGCGTCTTGTCGATCCAGTTTGGCCGATTGGCCGCTTTAAAATAATGACTTCAGCCCAGTCTCTTGTGGCCTTTGACTTCGGGCAGCGGCGGCGGCCAGAGGGGGCTGATCTGCCGTCTCATTGGGCGCAAACGCCTTTTGTGACCCGCGATCATGGCCAGATCATCTGGCAGAATATCGCCGCACCTGCCTATCAAGATGTGATAGCGGCCGAGCTTGAATTGGCGCGGGCGGCAGGTGCCGAAGACCTCGAATGGAAGCTTTATTCGCATGATGAACCAACGGGCCTCGCGGCAGCGCTAGAGGCGGCAGGGTTTGAGCGCCAGCCGACTGAGACGATTTTGGTGCGCGCCTCTGATTTAGGCCCGGCGGCCCCAGTAGTCGGCCTAGAAATCGCGCGAATCCAAACGCTGGAAGAGGCGACGCATTGCTTTAACTTGGCGCTGCAAGCCTTTGGAAATAATTGGGATAAGACACCTGAAGACTTGCTTCAACGCGCCTTTGGCGGCGAACCCTTTTGGCTTGCCCGCTTTGAAGGCCAGCCCGTCTCCATGGGTAGGCTGACGCGGACGCAGGGCAGTGACTTTGGTGGCCTCTATGGCGGGGCGAGCCATCCAGATTTCCGCAGACGGGGCTTTTATCGGCCTGTGGTGCACGCCCGCGTTCAGGCTGCGGCACAGATGGGCTGTAAATGGGTGTTTTCCGAAGCCTTGCCAACGAGCGAGCCGATTTTGCGCGCCCTAGGGTTTGAGACTTTGTGTCAGGTGACGGGCTATCTCTACCGCTTCAAAGACTGAGACTTTTTGCGCGCGCCACTGGCAATCTGGGCGGGCAGGCCATAGATAGCCGCCATGGCCGAAACTTTTTCCCCCGACGATTTGCCCCTCGAAAAGCCCGCTCGCTACCGCGAGGTGGAGGCGATGATTGCCTCTGTCGTGGCAGGCGAGACCAGCCACACGGCCCGCTATGCCACCGCCGTCAGCCTTTTGGTGCAGGCCTTTGGCCCACGCTTTTTCTGGACGGGCTTTTACGTGGTGGACCCCTTAATGCCGACTGAGCTGGTAGTGGGACCCTATCAAGGCACGCTAGGCTGCTTGCGCATTCCGTTTGGCCGCGGCGTTTGCGGGGCGGCGGCCGCTTCTGGCCAAACCCAATTGGTCAAAGACGTCCACGCCTTTCCGGGCCATATCGCGTGCGATAGCCGCTCCAATAGCGAAATCGTGGTGCCCGTCTATGATGCCTCAGGCGCCTTGGCCGCCGTATTGGACGTCGATTCCACTGAGCTCGCGGCGTTTGATGAAGAAGACCAGGCTGGGCTTGAGTCGATCTGCGGGATTTTGTTGAGGG
>NZ_JBMLTR010000004.1:0-17273 GCF_049239865.1 Aquidulcibacter sp. | reverse complement strand
TCCGCACCGCTGAAAGCTTCTATGCCGAAGAAATCATCGACCCGCGCGACACCCGACCGCTCTTATGCGAATGGGCAGGCCTCGCCCGCCGCGTCTTACAGACAGGGCCTGTCAGCACGCATATGCGACCTTAAAGCCCCTGTGCGGCCAAAAGACTTTGGGATTGGAAGTCGTAGCACGCTGGCCTAAGATCACGCCATGACACATCCTGTAGGCCCCGATTCCCGCGTAACCCTTGTTGATGGCTCTGGTTACATCTTCCGCGCCTTTCACGGCCTGCCGCCTTTGACGCGGAAAAGCGACGGTGCGCCGATTGGAGCGGTGTCGGGCTTTTGCAACATGATTTTCAAACTGTTGGCCGATGAGCGCGATGGCGATCAGCCCACCCATTTGGCCGTAATCTTTGATGCCTCCGGCCCGACCTTTCGCAATGACATCTATCCCGCCTACAAGGCCAATCGGCCACCCGCGCCGGAAGATTTGGTGCCACAATTCCCGATGATCCGGGAAGCGACACGTGCCTTTGGTCTGCCCTCGATTGAGCTACCCGGCTATGAGGCCGATGATCTGATCGCCACCTATGCGCGGCAGGCTGCCGAGAAAGGTGCCAAGGTCCGTATTCTGTCCTCGGACAAAGACTTGATGCAGCTGATCACCGACAAAATCTTTCTCTATG
This sequence comes from Aquidulcibacter sp., assembly GCF_049239865.1. Taxonomy (NCBI): domain Bacteria; kingdom Pseudomonadati; phylum Pseudomonadota; class Alphaproteobacteria; order Caulobacterales; family Caulobacteraceae; genus Aquidulcibacter; species Aquidulcibacter sp. Next base: position 16,597 of record NZ_JBMLTR010000004.1, on the reverse strand, counting down.
ACCCGATGAAGGACCGACCTATGGGGCCGGAGGCGGTGATGGAGAAATTCGGCGTCGCGCCTGAACAAGTAATTGACGTCCAATCCTTGGCTGGGGACAGCACCGACAATGTGCCTGGCGCACCCGGGATCGGCGTGAAGACCGCGGCAGAATTGCTAGGCATTTATGGCAATCTGGAAACGCTTCTGGACCGCGCCAGCGAAATCAAACAGCCCAAACGGCGTGAAACCCTGATCCAGTTCCGGGAACAGATCGAAATCTCTAAGCGTCTCGTTACCCTGATGGATAATGTACCGGTGCTAGAGCATCTGGAGCATTTTGGGGTGCGCGAACCCGAGCCGACAGTCCTACTCGATTTCTTGCGCAAGATGGAATTGCGCACGCTGACGGGCCGGGTTGAGGCTGGGCTTCGCCGCGATGGCTATGTTGCCGACAAAGCCGATCATGGCGACGCAGCGCCTGCTGGCATCACCATAGCTGCAGCAGTTTTTGCCCCTAACGCAGAAGGTGCGCCCGCTAGCCAAGCGGTTATACCGCCTTCTGTTCATAGCCCCATCGACACCAAGGCCTATGAAACCATCACAAGCCTTGCGCGTCTCGACGACTGGGTCGCCCGGATACAAGCGCAAGGCTATGTCGCATTTGACACTGAAACTGCGTCGCTCAACAGTGTGAGCGGGACCTTGGTCGGTCTATCGTTGGCGGTAGAGCCCGGCATTGCCTGTTATATCCCTGTCGGTCATCGCGGTGCGGGCGACGTGGGCGTCACGGGGGACCTTTTTGGTGGCGGGCAAGACACGGTCGCGAAATTGCCCGGCCAATTAGAGCTAGCCGACGTTTTGGCACGTTTAAAACCCGTGCTGGAAGATGATGCGATCTTAAAGATCGGCCAGAATCTGAAATATGATGTCTCCGTCATGGCCCAGCATGATATTGCCATCAGCCCGATTGACGACACCATGCTGATGAGCTTCGCCTTAGACGCTGGGCGCAATTCCCACGGGATGGATGATTTGTCGCTGCGGCTTTTGGCGCACCAACCCATCGCCTTCAAAGATGTGTGCGGCACCGGCAAATCGCAGATCAGCTTTGACCAAGTGGCCCTCGACCGGGCCACCGCCTATGCCGCCGAAGATGCGGATGTGACCCTGCGCCTTTGGCATATTTTAAAGCCGCGCTTGGTGCAGGAGCGCTCTACCACCGTCTATGAAACGCTGGAGCGGCCCTTGGTGCCGGTGATTGCCGGGATGGAGCAAGCGGGCGTCAAGGTTGATGTGGCAGAGCTTTCCCGCCTTTCCCTCGACTTTGCCCAGCGCATGATTGGCCTTGAAGCCCAAGCCCATGAACAAGCAGGCGAAGTGTTTAATCTGGGCAGTCCCAAGCAATTGGGTGACATTTTGTTTGGCAAAATGGCATTGCCCGGCGGCAAGAAAACAGCGACCGGTCAATGGGCGACGGGGGCCGATGCTTTGGAAGATCTCGCCGCCCAAGGCCATGAATTGCCGCGCACCTTGGTTGATTGGCGGACATTGGCCAAGCTCAAGAGCACCTATACCGACAATCTAAAAGACGCGATCGACCCCACAACCGGGCGGGTGCATACCTCTTACAATATGGTGGGTGCCGCCACAGGGCGGCTGTCCTCAACCGACCCCAATTTGCAGAACATCCCGATCCGTACCGAAGAGGGTCGCAGGATCCGCCGCGCCTTTGTGGCAGAGGCTGACCACGTTTTGATCTCCGCCGACTATAGCCAGATTGAGCTGCGCCTCCTCGCCCATGTCGGCGATATTCCACAATTGAAGAAGGCCTTTATCGAGGGCTATGATATTCACGCCATGACGGCGTCGGAAATGTTTGGTGTGCCACTGGCAGGCATGGACCCGATGGTCCGGCGCAAGGCCAAGGCAATCAACTTCGGCATCATTTATGGCATTTCGGCCTTTGGCCTCGCGCGGCAGTTGTCGATTCCACAAGGCGAAGCGCGCGATTATATCGCCACCTATAAGCAACGCTTCCCTGGCATTCAGGCCTATATGGATCAGATGAAGGCCATGGCGCGGGAAAAGGCCTATGTCGAAACCATCTTTGGCCGCCGCTGCTGGGTGCCGGGCATAAATGCCAAAAGCCAAGCCGAACAGGCCTTTGCCGAACGCCAAGCCATCAATGCGCCCTTGCAGGGGGCCGCTGCCGACATCATCAAACGCGCCATGATCCGCCTGCCCAAAGCCCTTAAAGATGCGGGATTACAGGCCCGAATGTTGCTGCAAGTGCATGACGAGCTTGTATTTGAAGCGCCTTCAAGCCAAGCGGATGCGACATGCGCTCTGGTTGCCCAAGTGATGGAGAAGGCTGCTCTACCAGCAGTGGCTTTGTCTGTTCCTTTGGTGGTAGAGGCGCGCGCCGCACTGAATTGGGCTGAGGCCCACTAAACCGATTAGCTCCCTCAGGGATTTGTACCGATGAAATTCACTTTGTCTTGGCTGCAGGATCATTTGGCCACCGACGCCCCTCTATCCGCCGTGTTGGACGCCATGACCATGGCGGGCCTAGAGGTTGAGCACTGGGAAGACCCAGCTGACAAACTGAAAGCTTTTTCAGTCGCAAAGATTATCTCGGCAGAACGGCACCCGAATGCGGATCGTTTGCAGGTCTGCCAAGTCGAAACCTTTGAAGGTATGAAGGAAATCGTCTGCGGCGCACCCAATGCGCGGCCGGGCCTGACCACCGTTTATGCGCCTTTGGGCACCTATATTCCCGGTAGCGGGATTACTTTGGAGCCCCGGGCAGTACGCGGTGTGGTGTCCAACGGCATGCTCTGCTCGGCAGCGGAGCTTGAAACCGCCGAAGACAGTGATGGCATTCTTGAACTGGACGATAGCTTGGCCGTCGGCACGCCAGCAGCGGCGGCTCTTGGTCTCGCAGACGCCGTTATCGACTTTGAAGTCACGCCAAACCGCCCCGATTGGCTGGGTGTGGTCGGCATTGCGCGCGAACTGGCGGCAGCAGGCCTCGGTCAACTGAAAGATCATTCAGTCAAAGCGGTGGCAGGCAGCTTTCCTTGCCCCGTGACGGTCACCATCCAATCGCCAGAGGCTTGCCCCGCTTTTGCTGGTCGCCTGATCAAAGGCGTGAAGAATGGCCCCAGCCCGAAATGGTTGGCTGACCGCTTGCGCGCTATTGGCCTACGCCCGATCAACACTTTGGTCGATATCACCAATTTCATTTCCTATGACCGAGCCCGCCCGCTGCACGTCTATGATGCGGCTAAGCTTTCAGGCGGCATTGTCGCCCGCATGGGCCAGACGGGCGAAAGCTTTGTCGCCCTTGATGGCAAAAGCTATGAGTTGAGCTCCGCCATGTGCGTGATTGGCGATAACTCCGGTGCCTTGGGCTTGGGCGGGATTATGGGGGGCGTATCGTCAGGCTGCTCAGATGACACCGTCGACGTTTTTGTTGAAAGCGCCTTGTTTGCGCCACTTAACATCGCCCAAACAGCGCGTGCCTTGAGCATTCAATCCGACGCGAAATACCGGTTTGAGCGCGGCGTGGATTCGGGCTTCATGGTAGATGGGCTAGAACTTGCCACCGCCATGATCCTTGAGCTTTGCGGCGGAACGGCTTCAGAAGTCGTTGTTGCGGGCGAAGTTCCTGCGCCGCCTGAAGCCGTGCCCTTTGCCACCAAGGAAGTACATCGCCTGACGGGCTTGGACCTTAGTGATGGCGAGATTGACACCATCTTGTCCGGCTTGGGCTTTTCACCAGAAGTAACTGGATCGGGCACCCGCAAGGTGGGCGTGCCCAGTTGGCGCCGCGATGTGGTCGGCTCTGCGGATTTGGTTGAAGATATCGCCCGCATCGCAGGCTTTGACCGCTTGCCCACGGCGAAATTGCCAGAGCGCAAAGGCCGGAAAGAGCCCTTATTGACCCCGGCGCAAAACCGCGTGCGCGTTGGCCGTCGCAGTCTGGCCGCTCGCGGCTGGATGGAGGCGGTGACCTGGAGCTTTGCCAGCCGCGCGACATGTGAATTGTTTGGCGCGGCCCAAGGTGGCGGGGCCTTGGTCTTGGCAAACCCGATTGCGTCAGATCTCGATTGTATGCGGCCTAGCGCGCTGATCCACTTGCTTCTCGCTGCCCAACGCAATGCCGACCGTGGCTTTGGCGACTTGGCTTTGTTTGAAGCCGGTCCGATCTATAAGGGTGATGGGCCCAAGGATCAGGAGATGGTCATTGCTGGCGTCACATGCGGGGCCATCCGCCATTGGAGTGGTGCCCTAAAGCCAGACGTCTTCACCGTGAAGGCGGATGTCTTGGCCATGTTGGATGCGATGGGCGCATCAACCGGCGGGATGCAGACGGTGCAAGGCGCGCGCGCGTGGTGGCACCCTGGCCGCTCTGGCACGTTCAAACTGGGCCCAAAGACGATCTTGGCCGAGTTTGGTGAACTTCATCCCCGCGTACTGAAGGAACTGGGCGTCGATGGGCCAGTCTTTGGCTTTGAATTGTTCTTGGACGCTTTGCCGCCAGCCAAAGTGAAAGCTGGCAAGACGAAAGCCAAGCTGGAGGCTTCTGCCTTCATGCCGTTGACACGCGACTTTGCCTTTGTCGCTAAGGCTGAGCTACCTGCAGGGGACCTTATCCGCGCTGTGGCGCAAGTCGATAAGACTCTGATTTCAGACGTAAGTCTGTTTGACCGCTATCAAGGCCAAGGCGTCGCAGAGGGGGAAGTCTCGCTGGGCCTAGAAGTGGCGCTACAACCACGCGAACGAACCTTGACCGATGCGGAGATCGAAGCCGTCAGTACAAAGATTATTGCTGCTGCGGCGAAGCTGGGAGCGCGCTTGCGTTAGGCACATCAGCTTTACCTCGGCAAAGCGCCCTACCGAACACTCGGTGCGTCAGACGTGGGATATTCGTAGAGCACGATCACATTGCCGTCCCAGTCGAGGAAGCCTTGCTCGGTCCCGTCGCCTTGACCGACAGACGCCAAGACGCGTGGACCAAATACGGTCAGACCCATGGCTTGGGCCTTGGCGATGATCTCGGCCAAACGGCCATTGGCATTAATGACAGCGCCGGTCGTGCGAATGCCGGTCTTGGGTGGCAGGGTTACGCCTTTGACTTCCAGCAAGGCCAAGGTGCGCACCTGCGTCGGCCCGGCACTCAAGGTACAAAAGCGCATCTGCGCTTCCGCAGGAATATTGAAGACTTCGCGCGAATAAGAATTGGGACCCGAAGTGGTGATTGCCCCAGGTTGGAGGCCAAGCACGTCGCGCCAAAGGGTCAAGGCCCGCTCCATATCGGTAACGACATAGAGCTGGCGCTTATAATAGGAGCCATTGTAAGCGGCGTCGGAAGTTTGTGCGGGGGCCGCGTGCTGGGCGAGTGCAGGAGCCGCAGACATTGTGAGAAGCCCGATCAAAACGCTTACTAAACCAAGTCTCATCGGTTGATCCATAACCTAAATTCCCCTGCTTGCCGACCCAAAGTCACACCGTCGCGCGGTTTCGAATTGACGTCAGCTTATATCAGGTTAAATGTCCGGACAAATGAAAACGTTTCGATCACTCCTCTTTGTCCCGGGCTCCCGGCCAGACCGTTTTGAAAAGGCGCTGGCGGCGGGGGCTGATTCCATTTGCATTGACCTTGAGGACGCTGTGCCGCCGCAAGATAAAGCCGCCGCTCGCGCCGGGGTGATTGGCTGGCTGGAGGCTAATGCCGAGAGCTATCCGGCTTGCGCCATTGGCATACGGATGAACGGCCTCGACACTTTGGATGGCCTCAAGGACATCATCGCCTTTAGTGAGGCCGAGGCCCGCCCAAATTTCTTCATGATCCCAAAGGCCTCGTCCTATTCAGCCCTCGCCAACTTCCAGCAATTGCTACATTTGCGCGACCTAAATCAGAAGCGCGTGGCGCTTTGGGCCGTGATCGAAACCGTGGCGGGGCTAAAAAGTGCGTCTGAAATAGCCGGAACCTGCGGCTCGCGCGGTGGCGTCTTGTTCGGTGGGGCCGACTACTCACTTGCCATTGGCACCGGGATGGACTGGGAGGCGCTGTTTCACGCTCGCTCAACCTTGGCTACCGAGGCGCGCGTCACCAACGGAACCTTGATGGATGTACCCTATCTGAACGTGAAGGACGAAGAAGGCTTGCGGGCGGAATGTGTGCGCGTGAAGGCCTTGGGTTTTGACGGTAAGGCCTGCATCCACCCCAGCCAAGTCGCCATTGTTAATGAAGTATTCTCGCCTTCTGAAGCTGAGTTAGACTGGGCCAAGCGCGTAAGTGAAGCTTTCAAATCGCAGGATGGCCGCGCCGTTTTACTTGATGGCAAAATGCTCGACATCCCCGTCTATCTGCGCGCAGAGCGCATTTTGTCTAAAGCAGGAATTGAGTTCTAACCATGGTCCGAAACGTGAAAGAAGTTGGCCCCCAGCGCTACCGCGAAACATTTGGTCGCTATTTTGAGGATTTCGTCGTCGGCGATGTCTATGAGCACCGCCCCGGCAAGACCATCACCGAATATGACAACCACATGTTCACGCTGATGACGATGAACACCCACCCGATGCACTTTGACGCGCAATTTGCCGCCGCCAGCGAGTTCAAAAAGAACCTCGTCGTCTCGCCCTACACGTTGGCGCTTTGCATCGGCATGAGCGTGACCGACACCAGCCAGAAGGCGATCGCCAATCTGGGCATGGATGAAGTGAAGTTCACCGCCCCCGTCTTTGCAGGTGACACGCTTTATTCGGAGAGCGAAGTCCTCGCCAAACGCGAAAGCGCGTCGCGCCCCGGTCAAGGCATTGTGACCATCGTCACCAAGGGCTTCAACCAAGATGGCGTCATGGTGTGCACCTTCAAGCGCAACATGCTGATCCCCGCTCGCGGCCATGCTGTCGAGGATAAGGTGGGCAATTACTGATGGTTCTGTTGCTCCGCATTCTCGCTGTGCTCGCCGCCCTAGAAGGGATTGGCGGAATGATGGTCATGATGGGGAGCGACCATGGCGGTGCCGGCCCATTGGTTGTTATCGGCCGGATCTTGGATGCCGGTATCCCTTCACTGACGGTGGCGCTCGTAACCCATGTGGTTGCTGACTTGCTTGCAGCAAAAAAACTCAAAGAAAACATGAAGGACTAGGATCATCATCATGGCAGACGGAAATTTTGGACATATCAGCGAAGCAGATGAGCGCCAGATGCTGGACGCCATCCAGAAGTGGATTGAGAAAAAAGTCGCCCCCGTGGCGATGAAGCTGGAGCATGACAACGAATGGCCAGCGGACCTCGTCAATGACATGGCAGAACTCGGGCTATTTGGCGCGATCATCCATCCCGATTACGGCGGCCTTGGTCTGTCGGCCACCACCTATTCCAAGATCGTGACCATGATCTCGCAAGAATGGATGAGCCTGACGGGTATCTTCAACTCGCATTTGATGATGGCCACCGTCGTGCAGCGCTTTGGCACGGACTTTCAAAAGGAGTATTGGCTGCCCAAGTTCGCCACCGGTGAAATGCGTGGCGGTCTGGGTCTGACAGAACCCGATGCCGGTACTGACTTGCAAGGCATCCGCACCGTCGCGCGCCGTCAAGGCGACAATTATATCGTCAATGGCACCAAGACTTGGATCTCCAACGCCATTGAAGGCCATTGCGTCGCTTTGTTGGTCAAAACCGACCCCGATGCCCAGCCCCGTCATAAGGGCATGAGCATGTTGATCGTGCCCAAGATCGACCCTGAAACCAAGGTTCCGCTTAAGGGCGTCAAGAATGGCAAGAAGCTGGAGAAGCTGGGCTATAAGGGCATTGATTCGGGCGAATTCATCTTTGAAGATTATGAAGTCGACGCGAAGAAGAGCTTGGTTGGCGGCGAAGAAGGCAAGGGCTTTATCATGGCCACTGGCGGCCTCGAGATTGGCCGCGTCAATATCGCCGCCCGCTCGGTCGGCATTGCCAAGCGCGCTTTGGCCGAGAGCGTCAAATATGCCCAAATGCGCAAGACGATGGGCAAGCCAATCTGCGAACATCAGGCTATTCAGTTGAAGCTGGGCGAAATGGCCGCCAAGACGCGCGCCGCAGAACTTCTGACCCAAGATGCGGCGGCCGCCTTTGACCGGGGTGAGCGGATCGACATGGAAGCCGGCATGGCCAAATTCTTCGCCTCGGAAACTGCCGTGGAAGTCTCGCTGGAAGCCATGCGCATCCATGGCGGCTATGGCTATTCCAAGGAATATGTCATCGAGCGTCTCTATCGCGACGCCCCCTTGATGTGCATCGGCGAAGGCACCAATGAAATGCAACGCATCATCATCGCCAAGCAATTGGTGGCCCGCAACCCGATTTAGGGGGATCAGACCGACCTTGGTTTGAAATCTGATTGAAACCTCGATCATGGCCGTATATACATGTATATACGGTCAACTAAGGACAGGACGATGGCGACGCACAAAACCAAAACGTTCAAGAGCGGCAATAGCCAAGCGGTGCGCTTGCCAAAGGCGTTGGCCTTTCCTGAGGGCACGGAGCTGGAAATGGAGCGCGATGGGGACGTCATTACCCTGCGGCCGACATTGCGATCCGGAAAAATCAGTTTCAAGCAAATGATGGCTGAACTGCGCAAACTGCCTGACGTCACCGACATTGAAGTGCGCGACACTGACATTTTTCCCGAGCGTGAGGGGCTATGAGTGGGCTTTATTTGCTCGATACCAGTGTCGCGATTGAAGTTCGGGATCGCAGCCAAGCCATTCTTGGTAAGCTGGAAGGCCTGAGCGGAAGGTTTGCGATTTCTGTGATCACTCGGGTGGAACTGGAGGGTGGCGTTCATCGGGAGGCATCCTCTGCCACTCTGAGGCGTCAGCGACTTGATGTGTTTCTTTCCCATATGCCGGTACTCCCTTTTGAGGAGGAAGATGCCGACCGATATGGTGGTATTCTGCAATCTTGTGGGTTCTCACGCCGCAAAATCCTCGACCGGATGATTGCCGCCCAAGCTCTCAATGCCAAGGCAACTTTGGTGACTCTCAATCCGCAAGACTTTGAAGAAGTAACAGGGCTACAGGTGCTTGGATGGTGAAGATTTGGCGAACAGGCTCGTGCCATTGTGGCGATGTGCGCTTTGCGGTTCGGACCCCAGATGAAGTGGAGGTGGAGGCCTGCAATTGCTCCATCTGTGCACGGACAGGCTTTGTGCATTTGATTGTGCCGATGGACGATTTCGAACTGACGGCAGGGGCGGATAAGCTCACCTCCTATCGGTTCAATACCGGCGTTGCCAATCATACCTTTTGTACCAAATGTGGTGTGAAAGCGTTCTACACACCAAGGTCCAATCCCGATGGGGTCAGCGTCAACGCCAATTGCTTTGACGCTGGACAAGCGCCCGCCCTGTCGATTGTGCCGTTTGACGGTCAGAATTGGGAAGCCAATGCTGCCAAACTGGCCCATAAATCTGCTCCACCCACGAAAGGGGAAACAGCATGAAAGTTTCACTCTCTGCAGCCATTTTAGTTGGCTGCGTCGCGCTATCGGGCTGCATGTCCGGAACCATGGGGCGGGCCAAGGATGCTGCACCCCCGACCACGGTCGCCTCTGTTGACCTCAATAAATACGCTGGCAAGTGGTATGAAATTGCGCGTTACCCCAATAGCTTCCAGAAGAAATGCGAAGGCGTCACAGCCGAATACGCCCTGCGCCCCGATGGTCGCGTTGGGGTCACCAATACCTGTGCGACGGGTACCAGCGACGGCAAGCCGCGCAGTGCACAAGGGGTGGCTGCCATCATTGATGGCTCGAATAATGCTAAGCTTGCGGTGAACTTCGCACCCATTCCTTTGCCAAAGGGGCAAGGCAATTATTGGGTGCTGTATCTGGATCCCAATTATCAGACCGCCTTGGTGGGCAGCCCGAATGGCTCCTATCTGTGGCTCTTGGCGCGCACCAAGACGCTCACGACTGAACAGCGGGCTGCGCTGAATGCCGCCGCGGAGCAAAATGGCTTTCGTACCGACCTGCTCAAAGACACGGTTCAACCCTAATGCAGACAACTGGGCTTCCCCTCAAAGGCATCAAAATCCTCTCGATTGAGCAATATGGCGCAGGCCCTTATGGCACCATGTTGTTGGCGGATTTGGGGGCTGAAATCATCAAGATCGAAGCCCCCAGCATGGGGGGCGATGTCAGCCGTGCCACCGGCCCCTATTTTTTGGGTGAGCAAGACAGCCAATTCTATCAGACCTTCTCGCGCGGCAAATCCTCCATCGCGCTGGAGATTAAAAGCCCAGAAGGCCGCGCCCAGTTTGAGGCTTTGGTCAAAGAAGCTGATGCGGTGGCGAATAATCTGCGCGGCGATCAGCCTGCCAAGATGGCGGTCACTTATGACGACCTCAAATCCATCAATCCCAAGATTGTCTGCGCCCATCTCTCCGCCTACGGACGCGACAATGATCGCGCTTCCTGGCCGGGCTATGATTATCTGATGCAGGCCGAGGCAGGCTTGATGTCGATGAGTGGCGAGCCAGACGGCCCACCGGTTCGTTGCGGCCTGTCGATCATTGATTTTCATACGGGCAGCCAAATGGCCGTCGGCCTGCTGGCCGGGATTTTGGGCGCACACCGCACGGGTCAAGGCTGCGACATTGATGTGGCGTTGTTTGATACCGCGCTTCACCAACTCTCCTATCCCGCCACCTGGTATCTGAATGAGGGCGTGGAAGTGGGCCGCCTGCCACGCGGGGCCCATCCATCCATCGCGCCCAGCCAAGCTTTCAAGACGCAAGATGGTTGGCTGATGTTGATGTGCCAAACGCCAAAATTCTGGGAGATTTTTTGCGCCAAGACGGGTCGCCCAGACCTGTTGGCCGATCCTCGCTTTAGCAGCATCCCAGCCAGACGGGCCAATCTGGCCGCCTTGACGGAAGTCCTTGATGCGCTGTTGAGCACCCAATCGACGGCCGAATGGATCGCGCTTTTGGGCGGTCATGTTCCTGTCGCACCGATTTACAACATCGGCCAAGCCCTCGACAGCGCTCACGTGAAGGCTATCGGCATGACCGACGCCGTCGACCATCCGGATGCGAAGAACGGCCGCTTGCAAATGTTGGCCAGCCCGATCAAAGTCAATGGCAAGCGCCCCGCTGGAAAGCGCGCCCCCAAAATGGGAGAGCATTGAGACGGAACGTATCAGCTTAGTCGCATGAGACTCGCTGGCTTTGCCGACACAGATTTGTGATAGCAAGGGGCTCGTTGCGTCGGCTTTGGCAATTGTCAAAAATCGGATCATGCCTTACGCTTTCAACCTATGATTTTTCTGGAGGTGGGAGTTGATTAGTCTGATAAGTCGACTGCCGCAGTGGCTTTGGAAATTCTCGCTCGTTCTTGCGTTTATCTTCGGACTTGCCGCCTATAGCCTCTGCGCAAGAGCCATCACTGACGCACCGTTATTGCTGACACTTGCACAATCGGCCTGCTTTCTTCCGTTTTACATCCGCGTCTTCTGGTCGGCTTTCGTTTTTAGTAGGGAAGAGCTTCGCAAGATTTCGGCCCCCGGATTTGTTTTTCGGCTTACCCTGCTTCTGATGATTGTCGGGTGCGCTGCCCTAAGCTTTGCGAGCGACATATATCGTGGCGTCGCCGCCGAGCTTAAGCTTCACGATACAACTGGTGCTTCACAAGTTTTGATCCAAGCGATGCATGACCAAGCGAACGAGCTGAAGTCGCTGGCACTAAATTGGGTGGCATATGGGTTTGGCATAGGCGTGCTTGCCCTAGTTATATTCGGTTTAATCTGGATCCGGCGCTCCTTCATTGAAGTTAGGGCTATCAAGGAAAGCCCAAAATTGGACAAGGATGAATTTTTCATTGTGGGTGATCGCGGGCGCTAGCCTTGTGATAGATTGCTGGCTTGGGCTATCTTGTGAGATGTTGTTCTCGTCATCTTGCGCTTTGATATGATTAGCGCTCTTGTGACATGGACACCTAAATCCAAGAGCAAAGTACCACCATGAAACTCCAAGGCCTCAAAGTTCTGGACCTCTCGGCCTTTTTGCCCGGCCCGCATATGACCATGATGATGGCAGACCATGGTGCCGATGTGGTGATGGTCGAACCTGCCAATGGCGTGGGCGAGCCAACCCGCGTGATTGGCTACAAGACTGAGGACGGCGTATCGGTCTGGTTTCGCAACATTGCCCGCGGCAAGCGCAGCCTGAAGATCAATCTGAAAGACCCAGAAGCGCGTGCGCTGTTTTTGAAGCTCGCCGCAGAGGCGGACGTGATTGTCGAAGCCTTCCGGCCCGGCGTCGTTAAGCGCTTGGGCGTGGATTATGATGCCATCGCCGCGATCAATCCGCGCATCGTCTATTGCTCCATCGCGGGCTTTGGCCAAGACGGCAAATACGTGAATAAGCCCGGTCATGATCTCACCATGGAGGCCATGGCAGGTCTGGTCGATCTGAACCGGGGCCTGACCGACAATAAGCCTGCCAGCCCTTCCATACCTGCAGCGGACATGGCTGCCAGCCTCATGGCCTTTGCCGCCATCATGATGGCGCTCTATCGCCGGGCCGAGACGGGAAAGGGCGATTATATCGACCTGTCCATGTATGATGCACTTCTGGCTTGGACGCCCAATGTCCTGGGTCCGGTCTTTGCTGACAACGCCCACCCAGTAGCAAAAGAGATGCGACCTTTTGGTGGAGCGGCCATGTATCGGCCTTATGAGACCAAGGATGGGAGGTTCTTGGTATTGGGTGGGTCCGAGCATCACTTTGCCAAAAATTTGCTCGACGCTTTAGGCCGGCCTGATTTGTTCGACTATGCCAAGCTGGAGCCCGGCCCCGGCCAAGACCCACTAAAGCGTTATTTCGAAGAAACTTTTGCCAGCAAGACTTTGGACGAATGGAGCGCCTTCCTAAAAGATGTCGATCTGTGCTGGGCCCCTGTCCGCAGCCTAAAAGATGCGATGGAAGACCCCTATACGATCTCGCGCGGCATGGTGTTGACCGATGAAGACGGCAACAAGCATTTGGGCATTCCCATCCGCTTCCGCGATGAGCCGGGGCAGGCGCGCTTGAGCTTGCCAGATTATGGCGCAGATTCTGAAAGCTTGGCGGCAGAGGCCGGCCTTGATGCCAGCGCCATTGCTGCCTTGAAAGAGCGGGGTGCCATCTGATGGTGGACGTCGGGGTCCCCCAAGCCCTTCGGCAACAAGCGATTTGGTGCAAAGCGTTTGACTCTCCCTTTACGGCCGAGCTGTGCGAAACCATGGCCGACGATTTTGAAGCGGGTGGCATTATCGCTGACTTGACTGGGGGGTGGATAACCCATCCAGTCCAAGACGCTTTGGCGCTGCGCTTGGCAGGCGCACTCCATGCCATCGCCCTTACCGAACCCGAAGGCCGCTTGGCCCAAGTCTGGCCGCAGCAAGGTCGTGCTTGGTCTATGGCAGAGGCCTGGCCCGTGGCGGTGGAAAGCCTGCGAGCGCGAGAGCACTGGGTGCGCGACTTCTTGAAATCTCCACCACAGACCAATGAAGTACGCCGCGCTGTGGGGCTCTGGCCCGGCCTATGCGCCGCCGCCGAAGCCTTTGACGGGCCTATGGACGTGCTTGAGCTTGGGGCGTCGGCAGGGCTTAATCTCAGCATGGACCGCTTCCACTATGATGGCGGCAGTTGGCACTGGGACAGCCCCGTCGCTGGACCGCGCGTTGCTCTGTCGACGCAGTGGAGCGGCCCGCCGCCCCGTTTCCCGGCACACGCCGCCATCCGCCACCGCGCGGCATGTGACCAGAAGCCGTTGAATGCCGCCCTGCCTGAAGATCGCCTGCGCCTACGCGCCTACATCTGGCCTGACCAGCCCGAGCGGTTAGAGCGCCTCAATGCGGCCATGGAAATCGCCCGATCCCAGTCGATAACACCCGATGCTGGTGATGCGGCCGACTGGATCAAGGCAAAGCTTGCAACCCGCGCCAAAGATGCGCTTACCGTTATTTATCACTCGGTCTTCTTCCAATATCCGCCCCAAGCCGTGCGCGATGCGATCACGCTCGCCATCGAGACCGAAGGGGCACGCGCCACGCCCGAGGCCCCGTTAGCTTGGTTGCGCTTTGAACCCGGCGGGATTCTGGGACATGAGCAGAAGGGGGCCAGTATGATCTTGGAGCTGATCGAATGGCCGTCTGGTCGCAGGCGTGTGCTGGCCGACCTTGATCCCCATGGCCGCTTTGTTCACTGGCACGGGGCTTGAGCCTATTCTGCGTCAATAGTGGGGTGGCTTTTGATCCGGAGGCGGCGGTTCTGAGCTGTCATGCTGGCGCTGTGCTTCACGTTCCAGCATCAATTCCAGCCGGCGGTTGAGGCGCTTAATCTCATCGGCTTGTTGATGAGACAGATCCGAAAGCTCTTCGACTGTGCGCATCAAATGCATCACATGAACTTCTAAAGCTTCAACGCGTTCTTCCATACTTCGTGCCCTCTTTATGCCCCGATATTAAAGCAAGACGGCTGGCTTGGTGACATTATTGTCAGCACGCTCAGACTTGTTTCTTGCCACGCCGCAGACCATGTTCCAGCCACGTCTTTACGAAAGTAGAATTCATGCGCCTAGCCCTGACCCTTTCCGCCTTAAGCTTGTTGTCTTCAGCCGCATTCGCCCAAACCCCGACTGCCCCTACGGCACAAACAACACCTGCCGTCGCCGCGACACCAGCCGCGCCCGCTTTCACGCAAGCAGCCCTGCCCTATGCCTATGGTGCGTTAGAGCCCATCGTCGATGAAGCCACCATGCGCATCCACTTTGAACGCCACCATGGCGCGCAAGTCGCGGGCCTGAACGCAGCCATCGTCGCTAACCCAACCTATGCGGGGAAGAGCCTTGAGGCGCTTTTAGCTTCTGCTTCGACCGCCCCAGCCGCCATCCGCAACAATGCCGGCGGGCATTGGAACCATAGCTTCTACTGGAAGATCATGGCCCCATTGGGCACTGGTGGCGCACCCTCGCCAGAGCTGACCGCTGCAATCAACCGCGACTTTGGCTCCCTTGATGCCTTCAAGACCCAATTCCGCGCCACGTCGATGGGCCGCTTTGGTTCGGGTTGGTCGTGGTTGATCGTCAAGCCAGACGGCAAACTGGCCGTCGGCTCCACCCCTAATCAGGACAATCCTTTGATGGATGTCGGTGATTTCCGCGGCAAGCCGATCCTTGGCAATGATGTATGGGAGCACGCCTATTATCTGAAATATCAGAATAAGCGCGCCGACTATGTCGATGCCTGGTGGAGCGTGATCAATTGGAACCAAGTGTCCAAGCTCTATGCGGAGGCGGTAAAGCCGTAGGTTTTTTGGTGCGGACAGAGTTTTGGGGACCTGAAAATCACCAAAACCCTGTCCAGCCAGAAATTCGGCAGCCGGCCAATCACCCAGGCGGTAAAACGATCACATAGTGCTTTTCCATATCTTCCAGCACGTCCCAAACGCCTTCAAAGCCATTTGGAATGACAAAGCCATCACCCGCTTGAACCTCTGTCACCTCGCCGTCTAACGCGGTGAGGCGGGCGCGGCCCTTGGTGATGTGGCAATATTCCATCTCGTCATAGATAACCCGCCAAGCGCCGCGCGTCGCGTGCCAGATGCCGGCATAGACTCGGCCATCGCCACTTTCATACAAGTTCTGCGTGCCGCCTTTGGCCCCGGCCACCACAACCCGATCAGGCTCTGGTTGCCAAGGCTCAACAGGCTCTTCCGAACCTCGGAACAAAATGATCCGCATCAGGACTTTGCTGCTGGCGGAGGTGGTGGCGGCGTGACGCGCGCGCCTAAATTCGTCTTCACATCCCGCGCATCATACGCATCGGTCCGGTCAGACGGCTTAGGACCTTTGCCGAGAATTATCTCGGCGGTGGCTTGAAAGCGGGTGATTTCTTCAGTGTCGAACCGATCAAAGAACGGATCATAAAAGCCGCTTGACCAGAAGGGGTCATAATAGCTCACCCAGCCATATCGCGGGTGAAAGGTTCTAAAACTACTATAGCCAATCCCGCCACCAAAGGCCCAGCGCGACCCCATTTTTGGGCGGCTATAGGTTTTTGGATCGGTAGAGCGCTGGGCTATCTGAAACCAATCATAACCATTGTCGATAGTCACATCCGCCGCACGCAACAAAAGCGAATCTTCGACCTGCTGGCGTGTGGTTTTGGTATTGCCGTCAAAGGTAATGCGAAAGCGATTGGCCTCAATCCGTTGATCGGTAAAGCCAAATTTGCCTGTTGCCGCTGCTTGATAGGGCGTCGGGCCAGACTTGGTCGTCGTCGTGGCGCAGGCCGACAGGCCCATTGTGGCAGCAAGGGCAATCAAAGTTACAAGCGTTTTCATCTCATCTCTCCACTTGCCCGTCCCGAACCTAAACATGCGCGCAAGGGCCTCATTCGGCAAGGGTTAACCACTGTTCGCAAGGACATATTTTTGTGTTTGGCGCGTAGGCCTGCGCTTCGCCCAGCGGACCTTGCGGAGGCATAGCCTGCGGCAAAGGCGCTCTGAGTGGAAACACCCATAGCCCCGCGTGGAAAACCACCGGGGGTGCGGCTGAGTGAGGGGCCG
>NZ_JBMLTR010000003.1:0-9561 GCF_049239865.1 Aquidulcibacter sp. | reverse complement strand
CGTCCGGCAGGTCTGCAGACTCTGCAAATGCGAGTACATTGTCCAAAGTCCAACTCGCGGGGGCAAAGAATGGACCAGAGTCGGGGCCGAGCTCGCGCAGCATATCTGGCTGCGCGACCAAACGCTCACGACCAAAAAAGGCGGAATCAAAGCTCACGGCGGCCCCATCGCGAATCACTGGCGTGATCATCTGCCTGAAGTCTGCGGCCGCCTAGTCCTGATTGGGGAAAAACTGCATCAACAGCGATGCTTTCTGCTGAAGATTAAGTATGGCCTTCGGTAATCGGTGTTTCGACCTGTTCAGGCATGCCGCTTCGACTTGATGCGACGGGCGGGGCGGGGCATAATGCGCGCTGAAGAGGAAAATTCCCGTGCTCACAAAAATCTTTACGTGGTGGAATGGTGCAACAATTGGTGCGCTGTTTGATATCGCAAAGCGTGCAACTTTGGTGGGCGAGGATGACCAAGGCAATCGCTATTTTGAAGAGCGCAAGGCAACCCTCGAAGGGCGCAAGCGCCGCTATGTGCTTTACAAGGGCTATGCAGAGCCGTCACGCGTGCCTGCTGACTGGCATGGCTGGCTTCACCACACGTTTGAGCAACCCCCGACAATTGAGCCGTTCGTGCTGAAGTCGTGGGAAAAGCCGCACCTGCCGAATTTGACAGGAACTGTCTTTGCCTATCGGCCAAAGGGCAGCTTGGCTGGAGCAGGTGAGCGCGCCAAGTCATCCAGCGACTATGAGTCTTGGTCACCTGAATAATGAAACGGGCAAGTGGCAAGGCCATGTTCGATGCAAAGAAGCTGAGTTGGCTGGCGCTGGGGTCGGCCTGCATTGCGCTCGGCAGCGGTGCGGTTATTGCGCAGACCGCAAATCCAGAAGCTAATTCGACTGGGCTGCGGCCTGCCTTGAGTGGCAGTGCGGCCAGCGATCCGGCCAAGGCCACGAAAGCGACCAGCCCTGCGGCGACAAGTGGGGGAATTGATCCTGAACTTGGTCCGATTGCAGAACCCGAAGAAGGCGATGTTGCCCCAGCATACCGCCAAAATGGCACGGGTACTTGGATGACACCGGAAGACGAAATGCGCGCTCGCATCCGGCGTGAAGCTTTAAGCCAAGCAGAAGCCGAGCAGCAGGCCTTAGCGGCCAGTGGCTTGGTAATGCCCCGATTGGTTGGCCCCAATATCCCTCTTGTACCGCTTGAACTTTTGTTTCCACCTGAAGCGCTCGAGACTGGGCCCAAGACCGTGCGCGAAATTCGTGGCACGGGGGTGATGATCGGGGCTTTGGACCGCGAGAAGGGGACCAATGTCCGCGTGCGCGTTCCGGTTGGCAGTCAGGTCACCTATGGGTCTTTGCGTCTGAAGTTATCCGCTTGTTATGCTTCCAATCCAGAGGATCCCATGGAAGCTTGGGCCTATGTCGAAGTTTCCGATATGGGACGGCAAAATACCAATCAATTGGCCGTTTTGCCCCAGCGCAACCGTCGCGACATGCGGGAAGCCAATAAGGAACGCGTATTGCGCAAAGGCTGGATCATTGCGTCCAGTCCTGCCGTGACCCCGATTGATCATCCGACTTACGATATGTGGCTGGTTAGTTGTGAAGGGGCAGTTGCGCCGCCAAGTGCAACTCAATCGTCTCTAAACAAAGCGCGCCCGCGCTCTGAAGGCAAAGCGGGCGCGGCAGGTCCAGATACAGCGGCAACGGTACCGGTTGCGCCGGAGGCAGATCCAGGTGAGTCTGAGCCGCGAACAGGTCCTGTTCCTGCGGCTCCGGCACCAGCAGCCCCGGCACAGGGAAAATCGAAGGGCACGTAATCGCTTCGGCTAAAAGCATATGATAGGTCTTGCGATTGACCTCCAAGGTGCCGAATTGCATCAAATGATCGGTCAAAAACTGCGTGTCTAGCAGGCGAAACCCGCCTGCTATCAGATGCGCGACCAGATGGACAAGGGCAATTTTGCTGGCATCGCGCGCGCGCGAAAACATGCTCTCGCCAAAGAAAGCCGCCCCGAGACGAACCCCATAGAGCCCCCCCACCAAGTCACCTTCGTGCCAAGCCTCGAAACTAAAGCCATGCCCGCGGCGGTGCAGACCGTCGTAAAGCTCTAATACTGGCTGATTGATCCAGGTCTCAGTCCGCTCGCCACTGGGTGCCGCGCACAATTCCACCACCTCACGAAAGGCTTGGTTGATGGTCACCACATAAGGGGTCGTGCGGACCGTGCGCTTGAGGCGTCGCGGGATATGGACTTGGTCTAGCGGAAGGATGCCGCGTTGGTCTGGATCAACCAGAAACAGGCGCGGGTCATCCCGCCCGTCTGCCATCGGGAAAGTCCCCCGCGCATAGCATGCTAAAAGCTCGTCCGGGCCAAAGCCCTTGCTCATGCACGCGGTTCCTCAGCTTGTTCGGCTAACCATTTCTCCAGCCAGTGGATATTGTAGTCGCCATCAATGATGTCGCGTTCTTGCACCAGTCGCAGGAAGAGCGGGATCGTCGTCTTCACCCCGCCAACGACCATTTCAGCCAGAGAACGCCGCAACCGCATCAGGCATTCATTGCGGTTACGACCATGTACGATCAGTTTTCCGATCAAGCTGTCGTAATAAGGCGGAATCTTATAGCCAGTATAAATGGCTGAATCCAAGCGTACGCCCAAGCCACCTGGGGCGTGGAAGTCCGTAATGGTACCGGGCGACGGGGCAAAGGTAACAGGATCTTCGGCATTGACCCGGCACTCAATCGCCACACCCTCAAACACAACTTCTTCTTGAGTGAAGGACAAAGGCATGCCGGCGGCAATCCGAATTTGCTCGCGCACCAAGTCCACACCAGTAATCATCTCGGTGACGGGGTGCTCTACTTGCAGGCGGGTGTTCATTTCGATGAAATAGAAGCGGCCCTCTTCATAGAGAAATTCGATGGTGCCGACGCCCAAATAGCCCAGCGATTTGATGGCCTTGACCACGATGTCGCCAATCTCGGCGCGCTCTTCAGCGTTCAGCGCGGGTGAGGGGGCTTCTTCCCAAACCTTTTGGTGGCGGCGCTGAAGCGAACAATCGCGCTCGCCCAGATGAACCACATTGCCGAACTCGTCTGCGATCACTTGGATTTCGATGTGGCGCGGCTTGCCGAGATATTTCTCGAGGTACACCGTGTCATCACCGAAGGCGTTTTTGGCTTCGGTGCGGGCCATGGAAAGCGCGACCGACAACTCATCCTTGGAATGGGCCACCTTCATCCCGCGACCACCGCCACCGGCGGAGGCCTTAACCAGCACGGGATAGCCAATTTCTTCGGCTACCGCCAAAGCGGTCTCATCGTCTGAAATGCCACCGTCAGAACCTGGCACCACGGGAATGCCGGCAGCCTTTACGGCAGCTTTGGCGGCAATCTTGTCGCCCATCATGCGGATGTGTTCAGCGCGCGGGCCGATAAAGACGAGGCCATGCGCGTCAATGATTTCGGCAAAGCGTGCATTTTCCGACAAAAAGCCATAGCCAGGATGGATAGCCTGCGCGCCAGTAATTTCGCACGCTGCGATCAGGGCTGGGATATTCAAATAGGATTTCGCAGCGGCGGGCGGGCCCAAACAGACGCTTTCATCGGCCAAGCGTACATGCATCGCGTCCGCGTCCGCTGTTGAATGGACCGCCACGGTGGTGATTCCCATTTCTTTGCAGGCGCGGTGAATCCGCAGGGCAATCTCGCCGCGGTTGGCGATCAGAACTTTATCAAACACCTGTGTGTCTCCTGATTATTCGATCACGCAGAGCGCTTCGCCATACTCAACGGGTTGTGCATCATGGACGAGAATCGCTGTGACGGTGCCAGAACGTGGCGAAGGCACAGGGTTCATGGTCTTCATCGCTTCGATGATGAAGAGCTGCTGGCCTTCCTTCACCGTGTCGCCCACTTTGATAAAGGCAGCAGCACCGGGCTCGGGCTGAGTATAGACGGTGCCAACCATGGGCGAGGCGACTGCTCCTGGGTGTTTGGCAGGATCAGCTGCTGGGGCCGCCGCTGCCGCTGCGGCTGGCGCTGGTGCGGCTGGCATTGCTGCTACTGGTGCCGAAGCAACTGGCACTTGGGCATGAACCATTTGGGGGGCGACGCTGGCTTGCCGCGCAACGCGCACCCGAACCCCTTCGTTTTCTACTTCAATCTCGCTCAGGTCTGTGTCGCGCAAGATACGCGCAAGATCCTTGACCAATTTTGTGTCGAATCCTGATTGGCTCATTCGTCTCTCCTGTAGGCCAGCTTTGGGCCTTGGTTTGTTGGGGCAAAAGGGTCAGCTTTTGACCGATAGTTTCTTGGCGAGGGCTTCTATGCCCAGCACGTAAGAGTGCAGACCGAAGCCCGCGATTGTGCCGGTGGCAGCCATACCGACATAAGAATGATGACGAAACGCTTCGCGCCGCAAAGGATTCGACAAATGGATCTCTATGACAGGAATGCTCATAGCCTTGATCGCATCATAGATCGCAAGCGAGGTGTGGGTCAGCGCGCCAGCATTGAGCAAAACGCCCGCACCTTGGTCACGGGCTTCTTGCAGCCAATCAACCAATTCGCCTTCGCTATTGGACTGACGGAAGACAAGCTTAAACCCCAAGGTTCCGGCCAGCGCAGTGCAAGCGGCTTCCACATCCGCCAGCGTATCGGTCCCGTAAATCTCAGGTTCGCGCGTGCCCAACAGGTTGAGGTTTGGCCCATTGAGCACAAAAATCGCTTTTTCCATGAACTAGGTGTAACCTTGCTTTGCCTAAAGGGAAAGGTGGACTTGCTGAATTGGTTGCATCTTATGACTACTTTCCTGCACAACTGCCTTGATCAAACCAGCCAAGCCCGCCCATATCACGCGCCAAAGAGGGTGCGATGATCATTTATCTCAATGGTGAAGAACATCAGATTGAAGCCGGGACCAGCTTGACTACGTTGGTCTCGGGCTTGGTCGCTGATCCACGTGGCGTGGCGATAGAGCGTAACCGCATGATCGTGATGAAGTCGCAATGGGATCAGACCATTTTGGCCGACGGCGACCAATTGGAATTTGTGCAATTTGTTGGCGGGGGATGAGGGTTTGACCGAAGCAGCTAAAGACCTCAATCACGATGATAGCTGGACCGTTGCCGGGCGCACCTTTAAATCGCGCCTGATCATCGGCACGGGCAAGTATCGCGACTATGCCCAGAATGCGGCGGCGGCAGAGGCTGCGGGCGTTGAGATCGTCACGGTTGCTGTTCGGCGGGTCAATTTGTCAGACCCCAGCCAGCCGCGCTTGACCGACTATGTAGACCCCAAGCGCTATACGTATTTGCCCAATACGGCGGGCTGTTTCACCGCCGAAGATGCGTTGCGCACGCTGCGCCTTGCCCGCGAAGCTGGCGGCTGGTCTCTGGTGAAGCTGGAAGTGTTGTCCGACCAAAAGACGCTCTACCCGGATATGATTGAGACGTTGGAAGCCACCAAAGTGCTGGTGAAAGAGGGTTTTGACGTCATGGTCTATTGCACCGATGACCCCGTGTTTGCGCGCAGGCTGGAAGATGCAGGCGCGTGCGCCATTATGCCATTGGGCGCGCCGATTGGATCGGGCCTCGGAATTCAAAACCCCGTCAATATTCGCTTGATCGTCGAAGCAGCCCGCGTGCCAGTCTTGGTCGATGCAGGCGTTGGCACCGCTTCAGAAGCTGCAATTGCAATGGAACTTGGTTGCGATGGGGTCTTGATGAATACCGCCATTGCCGAAGCCAAAGACCCCATCCGCATGGCACGCGCCATGAAGCATGCGGTTCTTGCCGGTCGCGACGCCTATTTGGCTGGCCGCATGGGACGTAAGCGCTATGCCGACCCATCCAGCCCCTTGGCCGGCCTGATCTAGCCGCGCTATCTGCGTCAACAGCTTGACGCTTTTACAGTGCGGGCCTACCCCGCCCACACACCGGGGAGCCCCACGATGAGGGGCTGAGAGGCCATAAACAGTCCAGAAGGATTGTCGCGTGGCGACCCGTAGAACCTGCTCCGGATCATGCCGGCGAAGGGAGGGGACACTATGACTTTATCACTCGTAATTCTCGCCGTGGCGCAAGCTGCGCAACCTGTTTCTCAACCTGCAGAATCAGACCTTATCGAGCTTGGCAGTTCCATCAAGGAAACCGAACTCGTCACCGTTCGGGGACGTCAGGAATTCAAGTTCAATACCGCTGCTGCCGCAACGATCATCCGCGCAGATGGGGTTGCTTCAGTCGACGATGTGGCGACAGCCGTCCCCGGCGTTTGGATGGTCAATGACCAAGACCCCGGTACCAATATCCTCTCGATCCGAGGTGCAACGACCGACCGTTTGCAGCAGGCTTCCGTCGCCATGGTGCTCGACGGTGTGCCTTTGGCCGATACGGAGCTGTTCACGCCACGCCTTTATGATGTCCACGTGATAGAGGTTTTAAAGGGACCGCAGGGAGCACTTTTTGGCAAGAATGCCTCAGGCGGCGTGATTGGCATTCGCACTGGGCAAAGTATCTCTTATCTTGAAGCCACCGCAGGCAATGGTGGTTTGGGCGAGATTGAGGCTGCCCATAGCTTCGAACTTGGTGCCGACTGGAATTTGCGGGCCTCGGGCCTGTGGTCTTCTGCTGATGGCTGGATCAAGAACACCACGCTCAATCGTCTGGTCGATTCCGTTGAAACCCGCAGCGCACGTCTGCGTCTGACTGGTCCCGCTTTAGGCTGGAACTTTGACTTCAGGCTTCAATATCTGGAAGATGAAGGTGGGGCCGCTTGGGCGAGTTCTAACAATGTGACGGGCAAGAATGCAGGCCGTCTCTCTGGCAAAGTCCTGATCAAGCCAATCGGCGATTATCCCGGCCAATCGAAACGACGCTGGGGGCAGGGGGTTGCGAAAGCTTCACGCCCATTCGCTGACGGCACTTTGTCGGCCTATGTCGCCAGGGATTCCTATGCCAAGCGTTGGGACGAGGAATTGGATTATCGGCCGGGGCCTTTGACCTTCTTTGGCTTTCCGGCCTTCCCAAATGGTATTCAGCCTATTCGCCAGCCCATTGATATCCGCGCCACCACGGCAGAAGTGCGCTGGGTGTCGAGTGATAATCAGGACTTCACCCATCAATGGGGCCTTTTCGTTCAAGACACCGACAAGGACCGCACCGACGATTTTGGCCCCTTGTTATTCGGTGGCCCAGCGCCGCGTTATCTGACGCGATCTCATCAGACTTCTGTCTTTGGCGGCCTAGGCTATCAATTGACCGATGCATTTAAGCTGGAAGCACAAGGTAGGCTGGATCGGGATGAGCGATCGCAGACGATATTGAGCCAAGTTGGCGGACCGGCGATCTCCCGCCGCGAGGGCACGTTTGAGCGTTTTCAGCCCCGTGTGACGGCGCAATGGCTAAGCGGGGATACCAATCTATTCCTCACTTATGGCGAGGCCTATCGCCCCGGTGGTTTCAACCCGACCCCAGCCGCCAGCTCCATCTGGAAGGCTACCTATCAGCCAGAGATCACGACCTCGTTGGAATTGGGCTGGAAACAGCAATTGCCTAATGTGTCTGGCAGGCTGGAGCTCAATGTCTTCTCCAATAAGGTAGAAGACTACCAAAACTATACGTTCATCGACAATCAGTCGGTGACCTTGAACGTGGACGAAGTGACGGTGAGGGGCCTAGAGGCCAGTATCTTCCTAGAGCCCTTGGACGGCCTCGACCTGTCGGCCAGCTATGCTTTGGCCGATACCAAGATTGAGCGCTTTATCGCCACCGATCCGCTTTTGGGTTCCCCCGCCACGCGGGATTATAGCGGCAAGGCCATCCCCAATGCGCCCAAGGATACGGGTAAAGTCTCAGCGAAATATAGCGTAAGCCTTGATGAGGTTTATCTAACCGGGCGCATCGACGCCAATTATGCCGGCAAGACCTTTTATGAGATCGACAATGTGCTCTATTCCCCGGCGCGTTGGTGGACCGACCTGACATTCACCGCAAGGCGCGGCGATTGGACTGCAATTCTGCATGCCCAAAATGTCACTGACGAACGCTGGGCCATTTCCGCCTTTGGCCAAGGCATGACAGGCTTGTTGGCAGGTCTTGGCCCCGGCGGCCCGTTTGACACATTCACCATCAACCGCGGGCGCAAAGTCACCTTTAGTCTGCGACGGGAGTTTTAGGTCATGGCTTTTACCGATGATGTCTGGGCGGCAGCCGCCAAATTGCGCGAAGCCGTCCACGCCCACCCCTTTAACACCGAACTTTCGGCCGGCACTTTATCCCGCGAAGCCTTTGCGCATTATATGATCCAAGACAGCTTGTACCTTCAGGGCTATGCGCGGGTTCTGGCTTTGGGTGCGGCGAAAGCCCCGGCAGCGGATGAAATCTTGGAATTCTCTAAAGCTGCTGAAGTGGCCATCATTGTCGAGCGTGCGCTACATGCCGGTTACCTTGAGCAATTCGGCATTGATCCCCGAGCGGCAGAAACGGCAGCCGCGACACCGGCTTGCGAGGCCTATGTGAATTTCATGCTGGCCACAGCCGTCACCGATAGTTTCGCGGTTTTGGCAGCCGCCGTCTTGCCATGCTTTTGGCTCTATCAAGATGTCGGTACCACGATTGCCAAGCAGGGCGAGCCCAAAAATTTCTATCAGGCTTGGATTGATACTTATGCGGACGAAAATTTCGCGGCGGCAAGCGAGCGCATGAAGGCCATCGTCAATGCAGCCGCCGAAGCCGCAGGGCCAGCAGAGCGTGCGCGCATGCAGGCCGCTTTCCTGCGGTGCGCTCAACATGAGTGGCTATTTTGGGACAGCGCCTATCACCAAAAAGACTGGCCTGTTCGCCCATGACGCGATGCCTGATGCATTTGTGTATCAGTGCGTTCAACTTATTGCGAAAACCGCTCTTCATGTCAGCTAAGCCGCTTGAAGCAGGCTCAAGTCAGTCCATAAAGGTGAAAAGAGGAAACGCACCCCATGGGCCTATTCGACAGCATCAAGCGCGAGGTTACATTTTTTTCGGCCTTAAGTCGCACCAATAATTGGATGAAAGACTTAAGCCCGGACAGCCAAGTCTTGCTGCCGGACAATTGGGAAGCGATTTGCGACCAATTTAATTCCAAGCCCGCCATCATGTTTGAGGGTAAAACCTGGACCTATGGCCAATTTGACGGGCGCGCGAACCTTTATGCGCATTGGGCGGTGTCGATTGGTCTGAAGGCGGGCGACGTGGTGTCGCTCTTCATGCAGAATCGGCCAGACTATTTGGCCGCTTGGTACGGCCTTACCAAGGTTGGCGTGATCGTCGCCTTGATCAATCACAATCTGCAAGGTCCCTCGCTTCTCCATTGCGTGACTATCGCCAAGTCCAAAGCGGCAATCGTCGGCGCGGAGCAGGCCGATCTTTGGAGCACGATTGATGGTCAACTAACTGGCGTGTCAGTTTGGGCTGCTGGCGGTCTAATCCCCAACGCCAATGACTTGGACCGCGCCTTAAACGCGCAGAGCAATAAGCGGCCCTCGCGCGCTTATCGCGAAATGCTGACCGCCAAAGACCCCTG
>NZ_JBMLTR010000002.1:0-1227 GCF_049239865.1 Aquidulcibacter sp. | reverse complement strand
AAATATGCATCGTTGGTCACGCCAGGTGGCCCAGGTGGTTCGCTTCGCTATCTGATCCCACGCGATGCAGACCGTTATGTCGGTTTGACCCTGCGCGCGAAGTTCGGGGGCTAATCCCATGACAGCGATTGCGGACAAGTTCTCGCGTCGCGGTCTCTTGGTAGCAGGGGCAGCTTCGGCTGCCCTTGCCGCCTGTGGCCAAGGCAGCGGATCCACAGGCAAGGGCGTTAATCTCGCTTTTCAAAAAAACGGGGTCATGTTGGTGGCCCAAACACGTGGCTCATTGGTAGAACCGCTCAAGACAGCCGGCATCACGCCGCTGAATTGGGTTGAGTTCCCATCCGGCCCACCCCTTTTAGAAGCCATGGCCGTCGGCTCTGTCGATTTGGGCCTGACTGGCGATACCCCACCGATTTTTGCCCAAGTGGCAAATGCCCCGATCAAATATGTGGCCCAAGTCCGTCTTTCGGGCAAAGCAGGCGGGATCATCACGCCAAAAGGCTCTTCGGTTCAGTCCCTCAAGGACCTGAAAGGCAAGAAGCTGTGCTTCACGCGCGGCTCCTCGGCGCATAATAGTGCGGTCATTGCGCTGCAAAGCGTTGGCCTAACGCTGGCCGATGTGGAAGCGGTCAATCTCGGCCCAGCCGACGCCGCGGCGGCCTTTGCCCAAGGCGGCATTGATGGCTGGGTGATCTGGGACCCCTATTACAGCCTCGCGATCCGCGATCAGGGTGCGCGGGTTCTATCGGGTCTGGATCAACTGGGTGGCGGAGCAAGCTTCCTCTTGGCGAACGCAAAATTTGCCGAAGCACGCCCTGAAGACCTGAAAGTTTTGCTGTCTGCCATCGCCAAAGAAGGCGAATGGTGTGCCGCCAATACCGATGCCGTGGCCGAGATTTCCGCCAAAGCATCCGGCCTAGAGCTAGAGCTTCTCAAAGACACGATGAAGCGGACAGACTTTAAAGTAGAGCCCTTGACCGACGATGTGCTGGCCGCACAACAAGCAACGGTTGACCGCTTTGCGCAAATGGGGATCATACCCAAGAAAGTTATCATCAGCGATGCCGCTTGGCGCGGCTGGACAGGGTAGAAGATGGCAGCAACGGCCTCCGAAGGTCCTTTTAGTCGGGCACTTCCGTGGTTAGTGCCTTTGGCACTGATCATTCTCTGGCAAGTTTCATCCAGCTTGGGCTGGCTGCCGCCCAACATCCTGCCTGCCCCGACTGC
>NZ_JBMLTR010000001.1:0-6285 GCF_049239865.1 Aquidulcibacter sp. | reverse complement strand
ATACTGGCACATAGATGCCGTCAGGGGGCGTCCACCCCATCATTCCTAGTGGAAAAAGATAAATCCAAAACCGCTTCTAACGAGGTCGGTGCAGCACCCTACGACACGGCGTGCAGTGTTACTGGACCGCTCACGCCCGCCCGGCATTTTGCGAGATTTGCCAAGGCTCCAGCCCAAAGCGGCTGATGGCGTCTTCCCATTTGTCGTCCAGATTGGCCGTAGCGAAGACGGCATCAATATCGCCTTCGGTGACGAGCCAAGCATTGTCCTTGATTTCGGCTTCCAACTGGCCAGCATCCCAACCGGAATAGCCTAAGGCCAAGGTCGCGCGGCTGGGCTTGATGCCTTGGGCGATGGCTTGCAGGACATCGCGCGTGGCCGTCATACGCAAGCCCCCCATGATCGGGCTGGTCGTCTCATCACTCGACCAATCATCGGTGTGGAGCACAAAGCCCCGGTCGCGCTGACAGGGGCCGCCATCGAGCACGGGGATAGACGGGACGCGGATCGCGCAATCAATACCCAATTGGTCGAGAAGGTCTGGCAGCAGGAGGCGCGGCATCGCCCGATTGATCACAATGCCCATTGCGTGGGTTTCGTCATGGTCGCACACCAAGATCACCGAGCGTTTAAAACGACGGTCTGCCATCGAAGGGGTGGCAATCAGGAAGCGTCCGACCAGCGAGTTTCTCATAATTGTAATCGTGTTGCCAAAATCCTTTGCTGTCTAGTCTGAATTTTAATTTTTACGGGCTGCAACTGGTCCAAATTGTCGCACCCTGCAGCTAGAACGGGCAAAATGGACAGAAATCTATGTCCAGAATTTGCGCCCAGATTTGAACCCAAATTTGTTCATGGTCATATCTTTGAATCACAGAGGCGATAGATTATCTAGCAAGCATGCGGCTGGCGCTGACGCCCTTTGGCGCAACGATGGTTTGGCCGCCATGATGGAGAACGACAGATGACAATCAAAGTAGGCGACAGCCTTCCAGACGCAACCTTCATGGTCCCTACCGCTGACGGTCCAGCGCCGCGCACCACGGCCGACATTTTTGCTGGCAAAAAGGTCGCTTTGTTCGCTGTTCCAGGTGCCTACACGCCAACCTGCTCTGCCAAGCACTTGCCATCCTACAAGGAAAAGGCAGCCGAATTGGCGGCTAAAGGCGTCGACGCCATCGCATGCTTGTCGGTGAACGACGTGTTCGTCATGGGCGCTTGGGCCAAGGATCAAGGCGTCAGCGACGAGATCATCATGCTGGCCGATGGCAGCGGCAATTTCGCCAAGGCGATTGGTCTTGAAATGGATGCGTCGAAGTTTGGCATGGGCGTGCGCTCACAGCGCTTCTCGCTGGTGGCCGACAATGGCGTCGTGACGCATTTGTTCGTGGAAGCCCCAGCCGAATATAAGGTTTCTGGCGCTGAATATATGCTGGAGCATATGTAAGCTTTATCCGTGTCGCCGCAGCGACTCGGACCGATCTAAAAGCCCCGCCTTCGTTTTGCGCGAAGGCGGGGTTTCTTGTTTTAGGAGGCGGGCGTCCAGGTTTGGCCAATACAAATGGGGCCAACACAGCCTTTGACTTCCAACTTACCGTCACGCTTCATGCGAAACTCGCTGCGATACAGCTTGCCTTCGGTGGGGTCATAAATTTGGCCGCCGGTGTATTTCCCATCCGTTTGGGCCGTGAAGCCCGTCAAAATCGCCATGCCGACAATGGGGCGCGTCCGCAATTTGGGGTCTGGATTCTTCGTGTCGGTCGTTGGGGCGTTTTTGTCGGCCTTTGGGCCCGGCCCAACGATACGGCCGCAGGTTTTGTTACCACAGGCTTCCAAGCGGATGATGCCGCTGCCATTGGCGGTCAACCACCGCGTGCCGTGCAATTCGCTGGCAAAGCTTGGGGAAGCAAGTAACAGGGCCAGAGCGGCTGGCGCGAGGGCAAAAGATTTCATGGTTTTACACCTTAATGGGGGAGGACGGGAGACACACTTGACGTGTCTCTACCGACCTCAAAAAGCCAGTTCAAGTCCGAAATTGATCCGCCACTTCAAACTCCGGTGACTAGGCTGGGGCGCAGGCTTGATGATTCGGGTTCGAAGCCCCATTGTCACTTTAGATGTCCCGCTTTGACCGCCCCTTTATCGACGAAGTGCTGACGCGCGCCTCCATTCTGGATGTGGTCGGGCGCAAAGTGACGTGGGACAAGCGCAAGTCCAACCTGTCGCGCGGCGATATGTGGGCCTGTTGCCCGTTTCATAATGAGGCCACGCCCAGTTTCCATGCCGTCGACGCCAAGGGCACGTATCATTGCTTTGGCTGTGGCCAGCACGGCAATGCCATCGACTTTATCATCGCGACCGAAAATGTGCCTTTCCCCGAAGCGGTAGAGCGTTTGGCCCGAGACCTTGGTATTCCACTGCCCGCCCGCGACCCAGAGGCCGTCACCAAGGACGATCAAGCCAAGCGCCTAACCAATGCCTTGGATGCCGCACGTGCCGCCTTTGCCCAAGCGCTGCGCAGCCCGGAAGGCGCTAAAGCGCGTGCCTATTTGACCAAGCGTGGCTTGAATGAGGGTGATTGGGATCGTTTCGGTCTGGGCTTTAGCCCCAATAGTCGGACGTGGCTGAAAGATCGGCTGACCCAAGGTGGCCACCAATTGGCCGATCTGGTCGATGCAGGGCTTTTAAAGATGCCCGATGATGGCAGCAGCCCGTTTGATTTTTACCGGGGCCGGGTGATGTTCACCATTGCGGACACACGCGATCGTACGGTCTCGTTTGGGGCCCGCACGCTCGACCCCGATGGGCAGCCCAAATATCTCAATGGCCCCGACAGCCCCGTCTTTAACAAAAGCCGCAATCTCTACCGCTATGCGCAGGCGCGGGCTGCCGCCAAGGACAAGCCCATATTGGTTGCCGAAGGCTATATGGATGTCATCGCCTTAGAACGCGCTGGCTTTGCGGCTGTGGCACCTTTGGGTACAGCCCTGACTGAAGACCAATTAGGCCTGATCTGGAAAGCGTCTAAGCGGCCCATCCTGTGCTTTGATGGCGATAAAGCCGGCCTGAAGGCAGCAGAGCGCGCGCTCGACCGGGCCTTACCGCTGGTGTCGGCAGACAAGACCTTGGCCTTTGGCTTTTTGCCCGAAGGCCAAGACCCCGACGATATGATCAAGGCCAAAGGCGCAGCGGGCATCGAAGCGGTTCTGGAATCGGCTCTGGCGCTCGGCAGCTTTTTGTTCCAGCGCGAACAAGAGCGCGAGCCCTTGGTGACGGCAGAGGCGCGCGCGGGTCTGCGCAAGCGCTTGCGGCAGCTCACAGGCCAAGTCACGGACGCTGATTTACAGCGTGAACTCAATGAAGACATGCGCCGCAATCTGGATGCGCTGTTTGCCCCTGCCGCTCGGCCAGCCTTTGTACCCAAGGCACGCGGGAAGGGGGGCGACACCGGCCCGATCGGCAGCGCGACAGCCGAATTACGCTTGAAAATCAAAGCAGGGACCGTGCGCCCGAAGCGAACTTTGGTAGACCTCGTGACCGCACCTTTGCTCCGCGCTGAGCTTCTAGAGGGGCATGAAGAGGCGTTTGCCGGCCTCGTCCTCGACAATCCAGGCCTGAATTTACTGCGCCACGGTCTTTTAGACCTGCATCATGCGGGAACGACTATTGATTTTGAGAGCGTTCGTCTCCATCTGAACCAATTAGGTCAAAGCGAAGCCGTGCGCTTTCTCGATGAAGCGCGGCGGTCGCCGGTCAACCCTCATGCCCGGCCTGAGCTGAGTGTGGAGGAGGCCAAACGCGCTTGGCTGATCGCGCTTCAACGTTTGGAGACCCATCGGGCTCTGGCGTCGGACGCGGCCGAAGCCGTATCTGCGGCAGGCAGTGGTGATGAAGCAGCGTTCGAGCGGCTGAAGCGTCTGGTTGGTGAGCGCCGTGCGCTGCGAGCTGACGAGACTAGCTCTGCTGGGGCATCCATCGTCGGGGGAGAGGGTTTCTCTCTGCCGGCAGAAGATTAGAAAGTCGGCACGTGCTTCAAACAGTACGGGCTGGCTGTGCCGTTGTTTTCAACGGTAAACAGGACAGGCACCACTAGCTGACCTTTTGAAAAAGATCGGCTATAGGGGCAGGAAAATCGGGTTCATGCCAGATTGCCTTTAAAAGGGCAGGCTGGCAGGGATTTATTATAGCAATCAGGTGCGTCATGTGACGACATGGCGGAACCAAGAGGCGGCACATTCATGGTAGAAAAAGTTGAAGAAGCGCAATCCGCAGAGACCCCCGATGCGCCACTTCTGGACTTGAACAATGCTGCGGTGAAGAAATTCATCAAGGCAGGCAAAGTACGCGGCTGGGTCACGGTCGACGAACTCAACAAAATTCTACCCTCGGAAGATTTCACGTCTGAGCAGATCGAAGACGTGATGGCTCAGTTGAGCGAAATGGGCGTCAATCTGATTGAAGCCGAAGAAGATTCGCAAGAAGAAGGTGGCGAAGTCGCAACCGTCTCCTCGTCGAGCTCTGCGGTCGTCATTCAAACCGGCAATACCAAAGAAGGCCAAGACCGCACCGACGATCCCGTTCGCATGTATCTGCGGGAGATGGGCGCGGTAGAGCTTCTCTCGCGTGAAGGCGAAATCGCCATTGCCAAGCGCATCGAGGCAGGTCGCGACGCGATGATCCGCGGCCTGTGCGAAAGCCCGTTGACCTTTGAAGCCATCATGGTGTGGCGCGACGAATTGCAGACCGGTCGCGTTCTCTTGCGCGAAATCATCGACCTTGAAGCGACCTATGGGGCGGAAAATGCGCCACCCGTAGTCGAAGAAGAGGAAGAGGAGGAAGAAGAAGTCCTCTCCAGCAATGATGATGAGGATGATGAAGAAGGGGCTCGTGCTGCACGTGCCGCCCGCGCCGAAGCCGAAGAAGACGAAGGCGCTGCCCTTTCTATGTCTGCCATGGAAGGCGAATTGCGCGACGGTATCATGGGCATCCTCGATACGGTTGCTGCCCACTTTGACGCCTTCCGTGCGCTAAAGGATCGCTCGCTCGACGCCCGTATTCGCGGTGTATCGATCACCGATGACGACATGGCCGCCATGGATGCTTTGCAAAACAGCATCATCGACGAGCTCAAGAGCCTTAAGCTCAACAATGCTCGGATCGAGGCTCTGGTCGAACAGCTTTATACGATCAACAAGCGCTCCATCGGTTTGGAAGGCAAATTGATGCGTCTGGCGGAAAGCTGCGGCATTGGCCGTCCAGATTTCGCGAAGGCCTATCAGGGCCATGAAATGGACCCAAGCTGGCTCGACACCGTCAAGGAAAAGACCAAGTCGTGGACCCGCTTTGCCATTGACCAGCGTGACCGCGCGGACGAAATCCGTCAAGAGATATTCACCCTCGCCCAAGAGACCGGCGTGCCGATCGATGAATTCCGTCGCATCGTCCAAACCGTGCAAAAGGGCGAGCGCGAAGCCCGTCAGGCCAAGAAGGAAATGGTGGAAGCCAACCTCCGCTTGGTGATCTCGATTGCCAAGAAATACACCAATCGTGGCTTGCAATTCCTCGACCTCATTCAAGAGGGCAATATTGGTCTGATGAAGGCGGTCGATAAGTTCGAATATCGTCGCGGCTATAAATTCTCGACCTATGCGACTTGGTGGATCCGTCAGGCCATTACCCGCTCGATCGCCGACCAAGCGCGCACGATTCGTATTCCCGTGCATATGATCGAGACGATCAACAAGCTGGTCCGCACCTCGCGCCAGATGTTGCACGAGATTGGTCGCGAACCAACGCCAGAGGAATTGGCTGAAAAGCTCGGCCTGCCTTTGGAAAAAGTCCGCAAAGTCATGAAGATCGCCAAAGAGCCGATCAGCCTTGAAACCCCAATCGGGGACGAGGAAGACAGCCATCTGGGTGACTTCATTGAAGACAAAAATGCGATCCTGCCTGTGGAAGCGGCCATTCAGTCCAACCTGCGCGAAACCACCACGCGGGTTCTGGCCAGTCTGACGCCACGCGAAGAACGCGTGCTGCGCATGCGCTTCGGCATCGGCATGAATACCGACCACACGTTGGAAGAAGTCGGCCAACAGTTCAGCGTGACCCGCGAACGTATCCGCCAAATCGAAGCCAAAGCCCTGCGCAAACTCAAGCATCCTTCGCGCTCGCGGAAACTGCGCAGCTTCTTGGATAACTAGAGCCAAGGTGGCTGTCATCCCGGACGGCGTTAGCCGAGCCGGGATCTTGATCCGCAAACTCCCACAAGGTCCCCGCGCTCTGCTC